>JBOGHU010000052.1:0-45030 GCA_050742255.1 Acidimicrobiales bacterium | reverse complement strand
GTCGGTCCACCACCGGGCCAGCTCGAGGCCGGCGGCAGCCAGCTCGGCGGCCACCCGCCGGCGGCGGAACTTGGCGCTGACCTCGGTGCGCAGGTCCTCGCCGTCGGCGAAGGAGACCCGCAGCCCGTCCAGGGCGGCCAACGTGACGACCTGGTCGCCGTCTGAGCGGAGCCGCATCTCGATCCACTCCTGGCGCGGGTCCCAGCGGGCCAGGTGGGTGAACCGCTCGGGGGCGAAGTCGGCGCCCAGCTGCCGGTTGAGGACGTGGAGCACGTTGCGGTTGAACTCGGCGGTGAGCCCGGCGGCGTCGTCATAGGCGGCCTCCAGCCGGCCCACGTCCTTCACCAGGTCGATACCCAGCAGCAGGGCGTCGCCGGGTGCCAGGCCGGCGGCGACGCGGCCGAGGAACCGGGACCGCTCCGGGGGGGCGAGGTTCCCGATGGTGCCGCCGAGGAGCGCCACCAGCCGGCGGCCCCCGGCGGGCAGGGCGCCGAGGTGGCGCTCGAAGTCACCCACCACGGCGTGGACGGCGACGCCCTGGTAGTCCGCCGCCACCGCCTCGCCGGCGGCTCGCAGGGTCGCCTCGCTGACGTCGAGGGGGACGAAGCGGGAGAGGGTGCCCCCGCCGGCGAGGGCGTCGAGGAGCAGCCGGGTCTTGGCGGAGGTCCCCGCGCCCAGCTCCACCAGGGTGTCGGCCCGGGTCAGGGCGGCCACCTCGGCGCTACGGGCCTCCAGGATCTGGCGCTCGCGGCGGGTGGGGTAGTACTCGGGCACCTCGGTGATGGCCTCGAAGAGGGCCGAGCCCCGCTCGTCGTAGAACCACTTGGGCGGGAGGCTCTTGGGCCGGGCGGTGAGGCCCCGTCGGGCGTCGTCGGCGAGGGCCCGCGCCAGGTCCTTCGGGTCCAGGTGCACCTCGACGACCAGAGCGGGCGCGCTCGCCGGGCCCCAGGGGTTCTCGCTACGCCAGAGAGTCACAGGGGGGTCACCGTGGCCGACTCGGCGGTGGCCTCCACCACCGACCGGTCGGGGACGACCTTCCACGCCGGGTGGTCGTCGCAGGGCTCGGAGGCCACCACCACCCCCGGGCCGGCCAGGCCCGCTCCCCGGATCATGACGAGGGTGTCGCCCCAGGCGGTGGCGGCGACCCGGCTGCCGTCGGTGAGGACCAGGTTGAGGCGACCGCCGCCCAGCGCGTCCACCGCCGCGACGACCTCGGCCAGGGCCCGGGCCGGGCCGGCGCCGGCGTCGAGGTGGTCGAGGGCCAGGGCGAACAGCAGCTCGGAGTCGGCCGACCCCACCACGCCGGCCGACCGCCGGTCCGAGATCAGCCGGCGCAGGCCCGGGCCGCTCTCGGTGGGGAAGCCCTCGACGGCGCCGTTGTGGGCGAAGGCCCACGGCCCGGCGGTGAACGGCGGCGTGCCGCTCTCCTCCACGGGGTTGGGCGGGGTGGCGTCACGCACCGCCCCCAGCACCGCGGTGGAGGCCACCACGCCGGCCAGGCTGGCGAAGGACGGATCGGCCCACACCGGCACGGCCCGGCGGTAGCGGGCCGGCTCGGGCCGGCGGCCCCGGTCGTACCAGGCGGCGCCGAACCCGTCGGCGTTCACGGTGCCGTGGCCCTGGTGGCGGGGTGCCCACGACTGGCGCACCAGCGAGTGCCCTGGCGCCACGAGGAGCTCCTCCAGGGTTCGGGGCGGGCCCAGGTAGGCGAGGACCCGGCACACGGGGTCACGCGTCCCGGGCCAGGCGGACGCCGCAGAAGATCTGGCGGCGGATGGGGAGGTCCCAGTTGCGGAACGTGGTGCGCACCGCAGATGGGTGGGTGGCCCACGAGCCACCCCGCAGCACCCGGTAGCCGGCGTCGTGGAAGACCTCGGAGTACTCCCGGTACGGGAAGGCGCGGAAGCCGGGGTAGGCGGTGAGCTCGGAGGCGGTCCACTCCCACACGTCGCCCACCATCTGGTGGCAGCCCCAGGGGCTGACCCCGCCGGGGTAGGCGCCCACGGGTGCGGGACCGAAGTGGCGCTGGCCTAGGTTGGCCCGCTCGGGGGTGGGTGGGCCGTCCCCCCAGGGGTAGCGGCGCTTGGTGGCGGTGGCGGGGTCCCAGGAGGCCGCCTTCTCCCACTCCGCCTCGGTGGGCAGCCGCCTGCCCCGCCAACGGGCGTAGGCACAGGCCTCGTGCCAGCCCACGTGCTGGACCGGCTGGTCCAGGGGGAGGTCCTCCTGGCAGCCGAAGCGCACCTGGGCCCAAGACGACCCGGTCTCCCGGCGCCAGCACTCCGGGTGCTCCAGGGCCGCCTGGTGCCGCCACGCCCACCCCTCCGGCGTCCACCACCGGGGCTGGTGGTAGCCGCCGGACATGACGAACTCCAGGTAGGCGCGGTTGGTCGTGGGGGCGGTGTCGAGCCAGAACGGCGCCACGTCGACGTGGTGGGCGGGCCGCTCGTTGTCGTAGGCCCACGGCTCGGTGCCGGTGCCCATGGGGAACGCCCCGCCCTCCACCAGCACCTCCCCGGGCTCGGGGAGGCGACCCTCCGGTGGCGGTGGGGCGACCGCACGGTAGCCCCGGCCCGCCATGAGCTGGAGGGTGGCCAGCATGGTCTCGTCGTGCTGGTGCTCGTGCTGGACGACCATTCCGTAGACGAACCCCTCCCCCAGCAGCGGTCGCTCGGGGTCGAGCTCGACGGTGGCGAGGAGGTCGAGGACCCGTCCCCGCACCTCGGCCGCGTAGGCCCGGGCCTGGGGGGGGCCAAGCAGGGGGAGGGACGGGCGGTCGGGCCGGGGATGGCGGAAGGCGTCGTACACGTCGTCGTGGGCTGGGGCGACCCCCTCGTGGCCCAGGGCCCGCAGCAGCCAGAGGTCCTCGTAGTTCCCCACGTGGGCCAGGTCCCAGGCCAGCGGCGACATGAGCGGGGAGTGCTGGCGGACCAGCTCGTGGTCGGGCAGGGGGGCCAACAGGGCGAGGGAGCGGGACCGGGCCGCCCGGAGCTCGGCTGCGACGGCGTCCCTCAGGTCCACGGGGGGGCCTCCTGTGGTGGAATGGGCAGGACGTTCGGCTCGGCGGCCCAGGCGTCGAGCAGGTCGTCGGCGGGACAGCGGCCCCGCTCGACGTAGCGGTCAGCGTAGGCGGCGCAGGCCGCCTCGGTCTCGGCGTCGGCGCCCAGCCGGGGGAGGGCGGCCATGGCCGCGGTGAAGCAGCCCCGGGCCGACCGGGCCAGGGCCGGGTGGCTGAGCCCGTGGCGGGCGGCTCCATCCCAGAGCGTCGAGGTGCCGGCGGCGGCGGCGGTGGCGCCCTCGGCCGCCTCGGGGTCGTCCACCAGGGCGGCGGTCACGGCGGTGGCCACCCGCCACCACGGGTCGGGAAGGGCGTCGATCATCCGCAGCTCCAGCCAGCCCCGGGGCCGGACCGGCGGGAAGAGCGTGGTGAGGTGGTAGTCGAGGTCGTCCTCGGTGGGGTAGCCCAGCTCGTGGCCCTGGCTCATCCACCGGCGGAACGGCAGGGCGGCGCCCAGCGGCAGGAAGCGGTCACCGGGGGCCCGCACCAGCATCACATCGGCGTCGAGGGCGTAGCGGGCCCACCCCTCGGCGGGGTGGCAGCCGCCACGGCCGCCACGCGCGCCGCGCCCGTCGAGGACCGGGGTCGTGCGGCCGGCGTCGATCACCGCCCAGGTGGCCAGCCGGCTGGACCGCCAGCCGCTGGGCCGGCCGCCGGCGAAGGGGGAGTTGGCGAAGGCGGCGGCGAGGGTCGGGCCCAGCAGGTGGGAGCGGTGCCAGCGCTCGGCGGCGGCGGGTTCGTCGACGAGGTCCAGGTTCACCTGGATGGATGCGGTGGCGCACATCATGGCCCGTCCGGCATCCCCCTGGGCGTCGAAGTAGGTCGCCATCGCCGTGTAGCGGGGGCTGGCCACCACCTGGCGGTGGGGGCGGGTGGGGTCGAGGCCCATCCCCACGAGGGTCATGCCACCGTGGGCCAGCCCTTGCCGGAGGGCGGCGAGGTCGACCTCGCAGGCCAGGCAGGCCTTGCCGATCCCGTGGAGGGGGGCCGAGCTGAGCTCGACCTGGCCGCCCGGCTCCAGGCTGGTGCGGCCGCCACCGGCGAGGACCCCGGCCGCCCCGAGGCCGGCCTCCAGGGAGGCCAGCGAGAGGGCTCGACCGGGGTCCTCGGCGTCGAAGACCAGCCACTCGATCTCCACCCCGACCCGGCCCGAGCCCGACCCCGGAGGCGCCAGGCACCGCTGGCGGACGAAGCGGTGGACGTCGCCGATGGTCAGGCTGGGCGTGGGCGCGGGCACGGCCGGCTAGCGGTGGACGAGTAGACCGGTGGCAGCCACAGGTGCGAGCACGGTCTCATCGAGGCCCCCCTCCCTCCTCGAGCACCGGTGTCGGCGTAGCACGGATCCCGCCCTCCTGCCCGCCGCGGCGGCGCCCCACCCGAACCGAGAGGGCCGCCGCCGCCAGCCACACCACGGCCAGGACGGCGGCCAGCCCGGAGGCGTAGTCGCGGGGCTGGGTGGACGGGTCGTCGGGCCGGATGCCGTACCTCCCCACCAGGGGCCAGGCGAAGGCCACGACCAGGCCGGTCACGATCAGCGCCCCCTGGAGCACCGCCCGGTGGGGCGGCGGCACCCGGGCCAGGACCAGGCTGGCCACGCCGATAACCAGCGGTGCCAGCAGGAGGTCGTGGGCGACGGCCAGGCCGACGGTCCAGCGGGCGAAGGCATCGATGGGGATGTCGATGCGGTTGGTGGCGAGCCCGACCCCGCCGAACACCATGACGGCCCATCCGGCCACGAACAGGGGCCAGAAGATGCGGGGGGCGGGCCCACCCTCGACGGCGCCTGTGGGCGCCTCGGTGGTCACCGGACTTCCATTGTCGCCAGCCACTTGGTCTGGAGCACGCCGGGGCGGTTGGGGGCGATGAGGCGGAGGGGGAAGCCGTGGTCGATGTGGAGGGGCTCGCCGTTGAGCTCGAGGGCCAGCAGCGTGTCGGGGTCGCGGAGGAAGAGCCGGTTGAGCTCGGAGCGGCCGAACAGGCCCCCCTCCTGGAGGGACCGCACCGTGGCGGAGTCGGGGTCCTCGGCGCCGACCTCGCTCAGCAGGTCCACGACCCGGACGCCCCGCCACGTGGCCTCGCTGCTCCAGCCCTCCACGCAGGCGATGGGCAGGCGGGCCTGGTGGAGGGGGAGGGCTCGCAGCTGCTCCAGGGTGAAGGACCGGGGCTCGAGCACCGCCCCGGTCACCTCGAAGCGGTACTCGGGGCTGGTGGCCGCCTGGATGACGTTGGCGGCGGCGGCCGACTTGTTCACCGGCACCCCCTGGGGCCCGACACCGGGATCCCGGGGAGCCAGGACCGAAACCCCGCGGAGGGGCCGGAAGGTCTGTCCCACGGTGGCGACGGTGAGAACCCCCGAAGCGGCGGCGGTGGTGGCCAGGAAGCCGCGCCGGGTCAGGCCTCCCGGGTGGGCCGCCAGGGCGGCGTCGTCCTCCCGGCGGCCGGCGCGGCTCAGGGCGAGGCGGGTGACGCTGGCCTTGGCCCCGATGTGCACCAGCAGGGCGCCGATGGTGATCCACGCCGCCCAGTAGTGGGCGTCGGTGAAGAAGAACCCCCACGGCCGCCAGTAGGCGATGTTGCCGACGCCGCTGAACAGCAGGAACAGCGATCCCGCGACCAGGGGGACGAGGCTGAGCCGCTCGAGGGCGTGGGTGAGGTCGCGCCACGGCGGCCAGGACCAGAACCCCGGGTAGGCCGCCCACAGCTTGGCCAGCAGCAGGGGGATGGTGGCGATGCCGGTGGAGACGTGGAGGCCCTGGGTGACCCGGTACAGACCGGCGGGCCGCGGCGGCCACGACAGCCAGGACGGAGGCTGCTGGATGACGTGGCTGATCAGCCCGGTGAGGAAGCAGACCCCGAAGGCCACGGCCAGGGCCACACCGAGGATGGCGGCGGTGCGCCGGCTGTGGAGGGGGCTGGTGAAGGTGCCCCGACGGGACCGGCCGGGCTGGTGGGCCCCCGGGGGGCCGCGCACGCCCATCGGGGCGGTCAGACCACGTCCTCGAGCGAGGAACCGAGCGCCCGCAGCTCGGCGGCGAAGCGGGTGGTGGGTGCCTGGGCGGCCACTACGGCGGCGTCGGCGATGACGTCGATGTCCCGCAGCATAGGGAGCATGGCCACCCGCAGGCCCAACGCCACCAGGCGGGCCCGTTGGATGGCCCCGGTGGCGCCCGTGCTCATGGGCACGCCGAGGAAGGCCTCGGGGTCGGGTCGGCGCAGGCCCACCGCCCAGAAGCCGCCGTCGGCAGCCGGTCCCAGCACGCCGTCGACGTGGTCCTCCTCGAGGGCGGCCACGCACCGCGCCAGCAGGGACGAGGTCACCTGGGGGGTGTCCATCCCGATCAGCAGGGCGGGCGGGCCCACGTCGTCGAACGCCGCGGCCAGGCGCTGGTCGAGGCCACCACCCTGCTGGGGCAGGACCTCGAAGCCCGGCGGCAGCCAGGGACCGACCGCCCCGTCCAGGGCCAGCACCCGCCGGGAGGCGGGGGTGGAGGCCACCGTCTCCAGGGTGTCCACCAGGGCGGCCCGGGCCAGCGCCGCCGCCTCGGTGGGGCCGCAAGGGGGGCACAGGCGGGTCTTGGACCGGCCGGCCACGGGTGCCTTGGCGATCACCAGCAGGGCGGTGCCGACCGTCATGGCGTGGGGGCCGGCGAGGAGCGGAGGACTCGGCTCATGTCCAGCACGGCCCGCACCGTGCCCCGCACCGTCCCCGTCACCTTGGAGCGGCCGGAGCGGTCGGCGTAGGTCACGGGGACCTCCTCGATGCGCCACCCGGCGTGGGCCGCCCGGAGCACCATCTCCAGCGGCCACCCGAAGCGACGGTCCTCGATGCCCAGGGCCAGGAGCTCCACACGGCGGGCGGCCCGCATGGGACCGAGGTCGCGGACCCCCACGCCGGTGCGGCGGCCCAGCTCGAAGGCCAGGACCCGGTTGGCGAGCCGGGCGTGGAGGGGCCAGGCGCCGGGGCGGGCCCGTCGCTCGCCCAGCACCAGGTCGGCCCGGGCATGCCTGACCGGCGCGCTTACCGCCGGGAGCTCGACAGGGTCGAGGGAGCCGTCACAGTCCATGAAGCAGACCACGTCGGCTTCGGCCGCCCCCAGACCTGCCCAGCAGGCGGCACCGAAGCCGGGTCGGGGCTCCTCGACGACGGTGGCGCCGAGGGCGCGGGCGATGGCGGCCGACCCGTCGCTGGAGCCGTTGTCGACGACGATGGGGCGGTGGCCGGCGGGGAACCGGGCCAGGACCCACGGCAGCGCCGCCACCTCGTTGAGGACCGGGAGCACGACATCCACAACGGCGGCACCGCAACCGGCAGTTCCATCCGGACCCGTCACGGGGTCGTCATCGGTCGTGGGCCAAGGTCGGGCACAGGCCGCTGTCTACCCCGGATCACGCGTCGCACCACGTACCGTTCCACCGTGGCTACCCCGCCCACCACCGCTGACCGGCTCGTCGGGGGCCGGACCGTGGCCGCCGCGGTGGGAGCGTGGGCCGGCGTGATCGCCGTCTCCCGCCTTTGGGGCGTCGAGCTTCTGCGCCGACGCCCCGAGGTCAGCGTCACCGCCATCCCGCTCATGGGGAGCTGGGAGCTGCGCCTCGGCCCGGGCCTCGTGGTCTCCGTGGCCCTGGCCGTGGCTGCCGCCGCGGCCGCGCCCGGCCTGGCGCGGCGCCTCTCCTGGCCGGCGCTGCTGGTGGCGGTGACGCTGGCCGGCGCCACCTGGGCGACGGCGCTGGCGCTCGGCGACGGGCCTGACGCTCTCACCCGTCCCCTGACCACCCGGTGGGAGTACCTGCAGGCGGTGCCCGAGGTCGGCGACGCGCCGGGGCGCTACCTCGATGGCTACGTGGAGCGCCTGGGCGACGCCCCCCTCCACGTCAAGGCCCACCCCCCGGGCATGGTGCTGGTGCTGTGGGGGCTGGACCGGTTGGGGCTGGGGGGCCCGGGCTGGGCGGCGGCGCTGTTGATCGGGGCCGGCGCGTCGGCGGGGACCGCCGCCGCGGTGGCCCTGCGGGAGCTGGCGGGAGAGGGGGCGGCTCGGGCCGCCGTCCCCTTCCTGGCCTTCAGCCCGGCCGCGGTGTGGCTGGCCACCTCGGGCGACGCCCTCTTCGCCGGGGTGGTGGCGTGGGCCATCGCCCTGTCGGTGGTGGCCACGGGTCGGGCCGGCCGGGGCGGCGACCTGGCGGCGCTGGGGGCAGGGGTGATGGCCGGCACCGCCCTGCACCTCACCTATGGGGCGGTGCCCATGCTCTTCGCCGTGCCCATCGTGGCCGCGGCGCGCCGCCGGCCGCGACCCCTGGCGGTGGCCGGTGGTGGAGCGGCGGTGGTGACGGCCGCCTTCGCCGTGGCCGGGTTCTGGTGGCCCGACGGGCTGGACGCCACCCGGCGCTTCTACGCCGAGGGGGTGGCCATGTGGCGGCCGTGGTCCTACTTCGTGGTCGGCAACCTCGGCGCCCTGGCCCTGGCGGTGGGACCGGCGGCGGCTGTCGGGCTGGCGTCGCTGCGGGACCGCGGTGCCGGGCTGATCGTGGGGGCGGCGGTGCTGGGGGTGGCCGCCGCCGACCTCAGCGGCCTCTCCAAGGGCGAGGTGGAGCGGATCTGGCTCCCGTTCGTCCCTTGGCTCCTGGCCGCCACCGCCGCCCCGCTGCCCGGCGGGGAGGGCGGGCGCCGGTGGTGGCTGGTGGCCCAGCTCGCACTGGGCGTGGGTCTGCAGGCATGGTTGCGCTCACCGTGGTGAGCAGGCGGTGAGAGGAGCTCCAGGTTGCGGGTGCTGGTGACGGGTGGGGCCGGGTTCATCGGCTCCCATGTGGTCGACGAGCTGGTCGACGGCGGCCACGACGTGGTCGTGCTGGACAGCTTCATCGCCCATGGGGGGCGAGCAGAGGACATCGCCCATGGGGGGCGAGCAGAGGACATCGCCCACGTCCGCCCCGAGGCCCGCTACGTGCACGGGGACGTCGTCGACCCCGAGGCGTGGGCCGAGGCGCTTGCCGGCGGGGTGGACGCCGTCTGCCACCAGGCCGCCCGGGTCGGTCTCGGCGTCGACTTCGGCGACGTCGGCCACTACGTCGCCGACAACGACGTCGGCACGGCCAGCGGGCTGTGGGCGCTCCACCACGCCGGCTTTCGGGGGAGGTTGGTGCTGGCCAGCAGCATGGTGGTCTACGGCGAGGGCCGCTACGACTGCCCCCGACACGGCCCGGTGCGGCCCGGCCCCCGGTCCGTGCCCGATCTCGACGCCGGCCGGTACGACCCCGCCTGCCCGGCGTGTCGGGCGCCGCTGGCGTGGGCGGCGGTGCCCGAGGACGCGCCGCTCGATCCCCGCAACGTCTATGCCGCCACCAAGGTGCACCAGGAGCACCTGTGCGCCGCCTTCGGCCGGGAGCACGGCGTGGCGGTGACCGCCCTGCGCTACCACAACGTGTACGGGCCCAGGATGCCCCGGGACACGCCCTACGCCGGGGTGGCCGCCATCTTCCGCGGCGCCCTGGCCCGGGGCGAGGCGCCCCGGGTGTTCGAGGACGGCCGACAGCAGCGGGACTTCGTGCACGTCCGAGACGTGGCCCGCGCCAACGTGGTCGCCCTCTGCGCCGAGGACCCCGTGCCGGGTGCGTTCAACGTGGCCAGTGGTGAGCCCCACACGGTCGGGGACATGGCCCACGCCCTGGCCGACGCCTTCGGCCCCGACGGCCCCCGGCCGGAGGTGGTGGGCGGGTACCGCCTGGGCGACGTGCGCCACGTGGTGGCCTCGCCGGAGAAGGCCCGCCGGGAGCTGGGGTTCACCGCCGGGGTGCCCTTCGCCCAGGGCATGGCCGAGCTGGCCCGGGCGCCGGTCCCGGGCTGAGGGGGAGCGGGATCCTGGCGGTGGCGGGCGGCGGCGACTAGAAGGGGTGGGTGGCGCGCCCCACCACCGCAGCCCTCCTCGTGGTCGTGGCCCTCGTCGTGGCGGCCTGCGGGGGGGACGGCCGCAGCACCGAGGCCCTGTGCGAGCGGGCCTCGTCGCTGGAGGGGTCGATCGACTTCGACCCCGAGAACCCCGACCCCGAGGAGCTGGAGGAGGCGTCGCGTGACCTGGACCAGATGGCGGAGCGGGCGCCGGACGAGATCGCCGCCGAGGTGGTCCGGGTCCGCGACGTGCTGGAGGAGCTGGCATCGGTGCTGCGCGACGTCGAGGAGGCATCCGCCACCGAGCGCGCCGACCCTGCCCTGGCCCAGCGGGTCCGTGCTCTCCAGGAGCAGTCCGCCACCCTGGGCCAGGACCTGGAGAAGCTGATCCGGTTCCTGGCCGAGGAGTGCGGTGGCGAGGGGGGTGGCGGGGGCGGCTGAGCTGACCGGGTCGGCCCCCAACCCACGCCCGCCGCCGCCGTCCCCCCCGCCCCCGCCGGCGTCGTCAGTCCCCGGCCAGGCTGGCGGCCAGCCGGCCCGCCTCCCGGGCCCGCAGGGCGACGTTGACCCGCAGCCGCTCCCGGTGCTGGGCGACGGTCCGGGCCCCCTGGGGCACGGGGTGGCGGTCGAGGAAGGCCTCGACCACGGCGGCCAGCTCCGGGGTCGACAGGGCGGTGATCCCGCCGAGCATCCGGGGGATGGCGTTGTCGGGGAAGCGGGCGGTGAGGGCGTCCCAGTGCTCGGTCACGAACGCCCACGCCAGGGCGTTGACCTCCCGGTTGGCCAGCAGGTCGCGGAGCAGGAACGGGGCGTTCTGGGACCGGACGTCGTCGGTGAGGGCCATGGCCAGGGTGCGGCGGGCCAGCTCGGGGCCGGGGAAGTCGGCCAGGGCGTGGAGGTAGCGCAACGACTCCTGGGGCGAGGGGGAGGTGCGGTAGCGCTCGAGGAAGGCGGCGTAGTCGTCCTCGCTCCCGGCGGTGGCGATGACCCGCACCGAGGCGGCGGCCACGTTGGGGTCGACGGCGTCGCCGTCCTCCAGGTGGGCGGCGTGGGCCTCCCGGGCCCTGGCCACGACGCCGGGGTCCCGGCCCAGGCGTCCCACCGTGGCGATGATCGTGCCCCGGAGCTGGCGGGTCAGGTGGTCCTCGGCGCCGACCGGTGCCCAGCCCAGACGGTCGAGGGCAGGCCCGGCCAGGGCCCCGACGAAGGCCCCGAAGCGCCCCCTGGCCTGGCCGTCGAGGATCCGATCGACCTCGACCAGGGCGGCCACCAGGGTGGCCCACACCGCGGGGTGGCCCTCCCCCCCGAACCCCCCGGCCAGGTCGAGGAAGGAGGGCCCGGGCGTGTCCCCGGCCAGGACCGCGGCCCAGGTGTCCTCGACCAGCAGGGCCCGCTCGACGGGCGCCAGGAGGTCGAGGTCGCCGCGCAGGGCGCCGAGCAGCGCCTCGTCGTAGCGGACTCGGTAGAAGCCGTGCCCGCCGGCGTTGACCACCAGCGGCCCTGCGGGGAGGTCGAGCTCGACGGTCGCCCCCTCCAGCAGCACCCGCACCGGCCTCCCCCCGGCGGGGCCGACGAGCACCGGCACCGACCAGGTGGCGGCGGGGGCCCCCTCGCCGTCGGAGCCGGTGAGCAGGAACCGTCGCTGGCCGAGGGTCACCCGCCCGTCCCCGCCCCTCGACACCGCCACCTCGGGGTGCCCGGGCTGGAAGATCCACGAGTCCATGATGCGGCGCACGGGCTCGCCGGTCGCCTCCTCGATGGCGTCCCAGAGGTCCGTGGTCTCGGCGTTGCCGTACCGCCGGTTGGCCAGGTAGCGGCGGATGCCGGCACGGAAGGCCTCGGGGCCCAGGTACTGCTCCAGCATGCGCAGCACCGACGCCCCCTTCTGGTAGGTGAGGACGTCGAACATCCCCTCGGCGTCGTCGGGGGTGCGGACGGGGTACTCGACGGGTCGGGTGGTGGTGAGGGCATCCACCTCGAAGGCCGCCGACCGCTCCGTGGTGAACGTCACCCAGCGCTGCCAGGCCGGTTCGAAGGCGTCGACCGCGGCCAGCTCCATGAAGGTGGCGAAGGCCTCGTTCAGCCACAGGCCGTTCCACCACGCCATGGTGACGAGGTCGCCGAACCACATGTGGGCCAGCTCGTGGGCGACCACGTCGGCCACCCGCTGGCGCTCGGCCTGGGTGACGGACCCGGGGTCGGCCAGCACCAGGGCCTCCCGGAAGGTGATGGCGCCGAGGTTCTCCATGGCCCCGGCGGCGAAGTCGGGCAGGGCGATCAGGTCGCACTTCTCCCCTGGGTAGGGGAGGTCGTAGTAGCGGCTGAGATGGCGGAGGCAGAAGGCGGCCAGCTCGAGGGCGTAGCCGGTGAGGTGGGCCTTGCCGGGGACGTGGACCACCCGCACCGCCACGCCGTCCACGTCGACGGCCTCGGTGGCCTCCAAGGGGCCGACGACGAAGGCCACCAGGTACGTGCTCATGGGGATGGTGTCGGCGAAGGCCACCGCCACCCGCCCGTCACCGGTGGGGATCCGGCCGACCACGGGGGTGTTGGAGACCGCCAGCAGCCCCTCGGGCACCACCAGGGTCACCGAGAAGACGGCCTTGCGGTCGGGCTCGTCCCAGCAGGGGAACGCCCGGCGGGCGTCGGTGGGCTCCATCTGGGTGGCGCCGATGACCCGGGTGGTCCCGGCGTCGTCGGTGAACACGCTGCGGTAGAAGCCGCGCAGCTTGTCGTTGAGGGTGCCCGAGAAGCCCAGGTGCACCGTCCAGGAACCGGGCCCGGCCGGTCGGTCCAGGGCCAGGGTGAGGCGCTCGGCGCCGGGGTCGAGGACGGGCGTGGCGGGGATGCGGGAGCCTCTCGGACCGGCCAGCCACGCTTCGCCGATCTCCAGGTCGGCGGCGTTGAGGACCACCTCGGTCACGGTCTCGGCGATGTCGGTGGCCACCGCCTCGGTGCCGGTGAAGGTGGCGGCGTCGAGGTCGGGCTCGACGGTCAGCTCGTAGCGGCGGGGGACGACGGCGCGGGGTAGCCGGTGGTCGACGTCAGCCCGGTCCGAGTCCCGGTGGGGGCGGGGCACCGGGCGATCCTAGGCGGATCCCATTAAGGTCCGACGACTGCGAGGAGGGAGCGTGAGCAGCCACACCGACGCCCTGAGGCGTGTCATCGACGAGGTCGTGGCCGCCGACGCCCGTGACGTCGACCGGCACGGCACCTTCCCCCGCCGCGCCGTCGAGGCGCTGGGGGAGGCCGGGATCCTGGGGTTGGTGTCGGGCTCCCAGGTCGGGGGCGGGGGACAGGGCCTGCGCGCCGCCGCCGACGTGATCGAGCGGCTGGCCCGGGTGTGCGGCTCGACGGCCATGGTCGTGATCATGCACTACGCCGCCGTGGCCCTCATCGAGAGCCACGGCCCCCGCTCCGCCCGCAAGGAGATCGGCGCCGGCCGCCACCTCAGCACCCTGGCGTTCTCCGAGCCGGGCACCCGCAGCCACTTCTGGGTTCCGGGTAGCCACGCCACCGCCGACGGCGACCGGGTACGCCTCGACGCCCGCAAGAGCTGGGTCACCGCCGCCGGCGAGGCCGACAGCTACGTGTGGTCGAGCCGTCCCCTGGCCGCCGAGGGGCTCATGACGCTGTGGCTGGTCCCCGCCGACGCCCCCGGGCTCAGCCAGCCCGCCCCCTTCGACGGGCTGGGCCTGCGGGGCAACGCCTCGACCCCGGTCACCGCGGAGGGGGTCACCCTGCCGAGGAGCGCCCTCCTGGGAGAGGACGGGGCCGGTCTCGACGCCGCCCTGGTCACCGCCCTGCCGTGGTTCCTCGTGCTCAACGCCGCCTTCAGCCTGGGACTGATGGAGGCGGTGGTCGATGAGACCGGGGCGCACCTGGGCTCGACCCGCCTGGAGCACCTCGGGCAGACCCTGGTGGAGCAGCCGCTGGTGAGGGTGGAGTACGCCCGCATGCGCCTGGGTGCCGACACCGTGCGGGCGTTCCTCGACGACACCGTGACCGCCCTCGAGGCCGGCCGTGACGACGCCATGCTGCGGGTGCTGGAGGTGAAGGCGGTTGCGGCCGAGGCGGCGATCGCGGTGACCGACCTGGCCATGAAGCTGTGCGGAGGCGCCGCCTTCCGTAAGGAGCTCGGCATCGAGCGCCGCTTCCGCGACGCCCGGGCCGCCCGGGTGATGGCACCGACCACCGACGCCCTGCTCGACTTCGTGGGTCGGGTCGCCGCCGGGCTGCCCCTCCTCGACCGGCCGTGACCGGGGGCGGGCCCCTCGACGTGGTCGGGATCGGCAACGCCCTGGTCGACGTGGTGGCCTGGGCGGAGGAGGGGTTCCTCGTCGCCCACGGGCTGGTCAAGGGATCCATGGCCCTGGTCGGCCCCGAGCGGGCCGAGGAGTTGTACCGGGCCATGGGTCCGGCCGTGGAGGTTTCGGGCGGCTCGGCCGCCAACACCCTGGCCGGCCTGGCCTCCCTCGGCGGCCGCGGGGCTTTCATCGGGCGGGTGGGGGACGACGAGCTGGGCAAGGTCTTCGCCCACGACATCACCGCCCTGGGGGTCGAGCTCCACCTGCCCCGGGCCAGGAAGGCGGCGACGGGCCGGTCCCTGATCGTGGTGATGCCCGACGGCCACCGCACCATGAGCACCCTGTTGGGAGCCGCCGGCGAGCTCGGGCCCCACGACGTCGACGAGGGCGTGGTGGCCCGGGCCGAGGTGACCTACCTGGAGGGCTACCTGTTCGACCAGGAGCCGGCCCGGGAGGCCTTCGTCAAGGCGTCCGACGTCGCCCACGGGGCGGGCCGGAGGGTGGCGCTGACCCTCTCGGACTCGCTGTGCGTGGACCGCTGGCGGGAGCCGATGCGGGACCTTCTGGCCGAGGGCGTGGACGTGCTGTTCGGCAACGAGGACGAGCTGCGACTGCTCTACCAGACCGACGACCTCGACGGTGCCGCGGACGAGGCCGCCGCCCGGTGCCAGGTGGTGGTCGTCACCCGGGGCCCGGCCGGGTCGACCGTGATCGCCGGCGAGGAGCGCCACCGGGTCCCCGCCGTGCCCGTCGAGCACGTGGTGGACACGACCGGGGCCGGCGATCTCTACGCCGCCGGCTTCCTCTTCGGCCTGGTGTCGGGCCGGGACCTCGACACCTGCGGGCGGCTGGGGTCGGCGGCGGCGGGGGAGGTCGTCTCCCACGTCGGGGCCCGCCCCCGGGTGCGCCTGGCCGACCTGGTGGCGCCGCTGCTGGTGTGAGCCGGCCTCGGGGCCGAGGCCCTACCCCTCCGCCTCGGGGCCGAGGCCCTACCCCTCCGCCTCGGGGGCGAGGAAGTCGAACTCGAGGTCGCCCAGGCGCACCAGGGTCGAGGCCACCCACCCGCCCATGGCCGCGAACTGGCCGTCGAGGGCGGAGCCGTCGGCCAGGGTTGCCTCGTCGACGGTGACGGTGCCCTCGTAGGAGACCTCGATGGCGAACTCGCCGGCGCCCAGCTCGGGGCCGTAGACCTGCTCGATGGTGGGGCCGGAGCGCTCCAGCGCCGCCACCCCCATGGCCGGGCTCGACACCGGCAGCACCGCCAGCACCCGCTCGGGCTCGGGCCGGGTGGCCAGCCGCTGGATGCGCAGAGTCACCTCGACCAGGATCTCGGGAGGGTCGTCGAACGGCTCGCCGATGTACCAGTTCCGGTAGGCGGTCTGGGACCACGTGGGCCAGTCCACCGACAGGTCGGCCTGCACCCGGGGCGGGGATCCCTCCCCCGGCAACCCGTAGCTGGTCTCCCAGGTGACGTCGCCCAGGGCCACGTCCACCTGGAACCGCTCCTCGAACGCCTGCCGTTCGAGCATGGCGCTCTCCATGGCGTCACGCAGCGCCCCGATGGCGTCGGTGAAGACGTGGTCCAGCATGGCCCTCAGGAGGCTACTCAGTGCCGTCGGCGCCGGGACCGGCGCTGACGGCACTGGCCCGGCTCCGCCGCCGCCCGAGCCGTGGTGGCCGCCGGAGCTCCCGCTCAGCCCCGGCCGGCGTTGGGCTTCTTGCCGTGGTTGGCCTTGGCCCTGCGAGCCTTGAACCTGCGCTTGGAGGTCTTCTTGGACATGGCCGGCCAGGCTACCGGGGGCACGCCGGCCCTCACGAGCCGTGGGCCGCGGTCCAGGCCAGGAGCTGTTCGGCCGGCCAGGCGTTCACCACCCGGTCCACCTCAACCGCGCAGCTGGCGGCCCGCTCGGTCCCGTAGGGCTGCCACTCGAGCTGGCCGGGGGCGTGGGCATCGGTGTCGATGGCGAAGCGGCAGCCCAGCTCCACCGCCAAGGCCAGGAGGGAGCGGGGCGGGTCGAGGCGCTCGGGCCGGCAGTTGACCTCCACCGCGGTGTCGAAGCGCTCGCAGGCGTGGAAGACCAGCTCGGCGTCGAAGCGGGCGCCGGGGCGTCCCCGCCCGGGCCCCCGCCCCGGCCCCCTGCCGGCCAGGAGGCGTCCGGTGCAGTGGCCCAGCACGTCGACGTGGGGGTTGGCGACGGCGGTGGCCAGCCTGGCGGTCATCGACCGCTCGTCCATGCCCAGCTTCGAGTGGACGCTGGCCACCACCAGGTCCAGGCCGGCCAGGAGGCCCTCGTCCTGGTCGAGGGAGCCGTCGTCGAGGATGTCGACCTCGATGCCGGTCAGGACCCGGAAGGGCGGGACCCGGCCCGACCCGGCCTCGTCGGCCAGCCGGTCGTTGAGGCCGGCCACCACCTCGAGCTGGCGGCGGAGCCGGTCGGCGCTCAGGCCCCGGGCCACCCGCAGCCGGGGCGAGTGGTCGGTGAGGGCCAGGTACTCGTGGCCCAGGGCCCGGGCGGCGGCGGCCATGGCCTCGATCTCGGCGCCACCATCGCTCCAGGTGGAGTGGGAGTGGCAATCACCCCGCAGCGCGGCGGCCAGCTCGTCGCCGGGAGGTCGCTCGATGCGGGTGGTCTCCTCCAGCTCCGCCAGGTACCCCGGCACAGCGCCGTTCGCCGCCTCCGCCGCCACCCCCGCCGTGGTGGGGCCGAGGCCCTCGAGCTCGGTGAGGCGACCGGTGCGGGCCCGCTGGGACAGCTCCCCTGCGGGGAGGGAGCGCAGCACCGCCGCCGCCCGCAGGAAGGCACGGGCACGGTGGGGCGAGGCGTGGCCCCGGTCCAGCAGGTAGGCGACACGCTCCAGCGCCTCCACCGGGTCCACGGCCTGGGAGGGTACCGGAGCCCGGGCGCGACCAGGGGCCCGGCTCCCGGTCCGGCCGGTACGGTGGAGCCGTGGAGCGGTTCGGGCTCGTGGGCCTGGCCAACGCCGGGAAGTCCTCCCTGTTCAACGCCCTCACGGGGGGTGGGGCGCTGGCTGCCGCCTACCCCTTCGCCACCGTGGACCCCAACGTGGGCGTGGCTCCGGTCCCCGACGAGCGGGTGGAGCGGTTGGGGGCCATGTCGGGCAGCGCCCGGGTGGTCCACGCCGCCGTGGGGCTGGTCGACATCGGCGGGCTGGTCGAGGGCTCCAGCCGGGGCGAGGGGCTCGGCAACCGCTTCCTCGGCGGCATCCGTGAGGTGGACGCGGTGGTCCTGGTGCTGCGGGCGTTCCCCGAGCCCGCGGTGGTGGGCCCCACCGACCCCGTCGAGCACCTGGCCACCCTGGAGACCGAGCTGGCCCTGGCCGACCTGGCCAGCGTGGAGGCCAGGTTGGAGCGCCAGCGCAAGGCGGCACGGGCCGACCCCTCCCTGGCCACCGGTCTGGATGCCCTCGACGCCGCCCACGCCACCCTCGCCGAGGGCACGCCGCTGTACCGGTCGGCGCTGGACCCCGGGCGGCGGGCGGCGTTGCGGCCGTGGTCCCTCCTGACCGACAAGCCGGTGCTGGCGGTGGTCAACCTGGGCGAGAGCCAGCTGGCCGAGCCCGAGACCGTGGCCAAGGGCGTGGTCGACGCGGTCGGCCCCGGTACCCCGGTGCTCCCGGTCTGCGTGCAGCTGGAGGCGGAGGCGGCCCAGCTGCCCCCCGAGGAGCGGGCCGAGGTGCTGGCCGGGCTGGGCCTGGGTGAGGGTGCGCTGCCCCGCTTCGCCCGGGCCGCCCACGAGCTGCTGGGCCGGCGCACCTTCCTCACCACCCGTCCCACCGAGTCGGCGGCCTGGACCTTCCGGGCCGGCTCCACCGCCCGCCAGTGCGCCGGGCTGGTCCACAGCGACTTCGAGCGGGGCTTCGTCAAGGCCGAGTGCATCCGCTGGGACGAGCTGCTGGAGCAGGGCTCGTGGTCGGCCGCCCGTGAGCTCGGGAGGGTGCGCATGGAGGGCAGGGAGTACGAGGTCGCCGACGGCGACGTGATCGAGTTCCGGTTCAACGTCTGAGGGATCGAGCCGTGCCCTGGCTGGTGCGCGACGGCGAGGTGCTGGTGCACCTGGAGGTGGCGTCCGGCGTGGTAGCGCGGGCCCGGGGCCTCCTGGGCCGGGACGGCATCGTGGGGGCGCTGCTGCTCCGCCCCGCCACCGCCGTGCACACCCTGGGTATGCGCTTCGCCGTGGACGTGGCCTTCTGCGATGCCGACCTGGTGGTCGTCGACGTGGTGAGGATGGGCCCATGGCGGCTGGGCCGCCCCCGCCCCCGGGCCCGGGCCGTGCTCGAGGCCGAGGCCGGTGCCTTCGCCCGCTGGGGCCTGCGGCCCGGCGATCACCTGGAGGTCCGGGGGTGACCGGGCCCCCCGGCACCCTGGTGCTGGTGGCCACGCCCATCGGCAACCTGGACGACCTGGCCCCCCGGGCGGTGCGGACCCTGGCCGAGGCCGACGTGGTGGTGTGCGAGGACACCCGCCGCACCGGCCGGCTGCTGGCTGCCACCGGTGTGACCCCCCGGCGCCTCCTCTCCGCCCACGACCACAACGAGGCGGCCCGGGTGGGGACCGTCCTGGGCCACCTGCGGGCGGGGGAGACGGTGGCGGTGGTCGTCGACGCCGGGCTGCCGGGGATCTCCGACCCCGGGGAGCGGCTGGTGCGGGCGGCGGTGGCCGAGGGCGTCGAGGTGGTGGTGGTACCGGGACCGTCGGCGGCGCTGGCGGCCCTGGTGGCCAGCGGCCTGCCCACCGGGCGCTTTGTGTTCGAGGGGTTCCTGCCCCGGCGGGGCTCGGCCCGGGCCCGGCGCCTGGCCGCCCTGGCCGCCGAGCCCCGCACCGTGGTGCTGTACGAGGCCCCCCACCGTCTGGCGACGACGCTGGCCGACCTGGCGTCGGCGCTGGGGGGCGGGCGGCGGGTGGCGCTGTGCCGGGAGCTCACCAAGCTCCACGAGGAGGTGTGGCGGGGCACCCTGGCCGCGGGGGCCGAGCGGGCCGCCGCCGGGGAGCCTCGGGGCGAGCACGTGGTGGTCGTGGAGGGGGCACCACCGGAGCCGCCGGCGGGGGACGAGGAGCTGTCGGCGGCGGTGGCGGAGCGGGTGGCGGCCGGCCGGTCGGTGCGCGACGCCGTGGCCGCGGTGGCCGCCGACTACGGGGTGGCCAGGCGGCGGGTCTACGCCCTGGCCACCGGGGCCCGGCGCCGGGCCGGGGACGGCCGGGGCGGCAGGGGGTGAAAGGGCGGCTCGGGGGCGGCGGGCGTCGCTACCCTGGCCGGCGTGGGCCGACCCTTCTACCTGACCACGCCCATCTACTACGTCAACGACGTCCCCCACATCGGCCACGCCTACACGACCGTGGTGGGGGACGCCATCGCCCGCTGGCACCGCCTGGTGGGCGACGATGTCGTCTACCTCACCGGCACCGACGAGCACGGCCTCAAGGTGGCCCAGACGGCCCAGGCCAACGGCGTCACGCCCCAGGAGTGGACCGACCGCACCGCTGAGCGCTTCCGGGAGACCTGGCGGCTGCTCGACATCGCCAACGACGACTTCATCCGGACCACCGAGCCCCGCCACTACGCCGCCGTGCAGCGCTTCCTCGGGGCCATCCACGACCGTGGCGACATAGAGCTCGGGACCTACGAGGGCCCCTACTGCGTCTCCTGCGAGGACTACTACACCGAGGCCCAGCTGGTCGAGGGGCGGTGCCCGGTGCACCAGCGACCGGTCCAGCTCATGAAGGAGGAGAACTACTTCTTCAAGCTCAGCCGGTACCAGCAGCGCCTCCTCGAGTGGTACGAGGCCAACCCCGCGGCGGTGCGGCCGGCGACCAAGCGCAACGAGGCGCTGGGCTTCATCCGCCAGGGGCTGGACGACATCTCCATCACCCGCACATCGCTGGCCTGGGGCGTCCCCGTGCCCTGGGACGACCGCCACGTCTTCTACGTCTGGTACGACGCCCTGGTCAACTACGTCACCGCCATCGGGTACGGGTCCGACCAGGAGCGGTTCGGACGCTGGTGGCCGGCGGTCCACCACCTGATCGGCAAGGAGATCCTCCGGTTCCACTGCGTGTGGTGGCCGGCCATGTGCATGGCGGCGGGGATCGACCCGCCGGCCAACCTGTTCGTGCACGGCTGGCTACTGGTCGGCGGGGAGAAGATGAGCAAGACCCGCCTGAACCAGATCGCCCCCACCGACCTCGTCGCCGACGTCGGCGTGGACGGGTACCGGTACCACTTCCTGCGCGACGCCGCCTTCGGTCCCGACGGGGAGTTCTCCTACGAGGGCATGGTGTCCCGCTACAACGCCGACCTGGCCAACAACCTGGGGAACCTCCTCTCCCGGGTGGCCACGGTGGTGGGGACCAAGTGCGGGGGGACCGGCCCGGCCCCCCGCCCCGACAGCCCCCTGGCGCCCGTGGCGGCCGACGTCTACACGGCGGCGGCGGCCGCCTGGCAGCGCCTGGCGCCCCACGAGGCTCTCGACGCCACCTGGCGCCTCATACGCGCCGCCAACGCCCACCTCGACGCCCACGAGCCGTGGAGGTCGGAGCCCGGTCCCGCCGTCGACGCGGTGCTCGGCGACGCCCTGGAGGCGTTGCGCGTGGTGGCGGTGCTGGCCACCCCGGCGGTCCCGGGCGCGTGCGCGGAGCTGTGGCGGCGCATCGGCCTCGACGGGGTGCCCGCCGACCAGCGCCTGCCCGAGGCGGCCCGTTGGGGCGGCTACCCCGGCGGCCTCCCCGTCGAGGTTGGCCCGCCCCTGTTCCCCCGGGTGCAGCCGGCCTGAGCCCGGCCGCGGCGGTGTGGACCGACAGCCACTGCCACCTCCCCGAGGACGGCGTGGTCGAGGTGGTCGACGAGGCCCGGGCCGCGGGCGTGGAGCGCCTGGTCACCGTGGGCACCCACCGGGGGGACTGGGGGGCCGCCCTTGGCGCCGCCGCCGGCCACGACGGGGTGTGGGCCACGGCGGGCGTCCACCCCCACCACGCCGCCGACGGTCTGGACGGGCTGGGGGCGGCCCTGGGTGCCCCCGGGGTGGTGGCTGTGGGGGAGTGCGGCCTCGACTACCACCACGACCGCTCACCCCGGGACCAGCAGCGGGAGGTCTTCGCCGCCCAGGTCGCCCTGGCCCACCGCAACCACCTGGCCCTGGTGATCCACACCCGTGAGGCGTGGGACGACACCTTCGCCATCCTGGCCGCCGAGGGGACACCGGCCCGCACCGTGTTCCACTGCTTCACCGGGGGACCCCGGGAGGCGGCCCGGGCCCTCGACACCGGGGCGGTCCTCAGCTTCAGCGGGATCGTCACCTTCACCGGCGCCACCGAGGTCCGGGCGGCGGCGGCCCGGTGCCCTCTCGACCGCCTGACGGTGGAGACCGACGCCCCGTTCCTGGCGCCGGTGCCCAAGCGGGGCCGGCCCAACCGCCCGGCGTGGGTGCCCCTGGTGGGCGCGGCGGTGGCGGCGGTCAAGGGGGTCGCGGTGGAGGCGGTGGCCGAGGCGTCGACCACCACCGCCGCCGAGGTGTTCGGCCTCGGCTAGCGCCGCAACAACGGCACCAGGCGTCGGCCAGCGGTCGATTGTGTTGCGAACAGGTTACGGGTCCCCTAGGGTGCGTGGCGTCGACCCGAGTGGAGGGGTGGATCCCTGGTCTCTCACGTACCCATGTTCCGACGCGTCTGGCTGCTGGTCGCCATCGCCGCGACGGTGGTCGGGGTTCCCCTCCTCTTCCCGGAGGCTCCCGAGCCGGTGGCGCCGATGCTGGTCTCGTCCGTGGCCACCACCGGCGTGCCCCGGCCGGGGGACCAGGAGGACGCCACCGACGTCGGGGAGGCGACGCCGGACACCTCGGCCCCCTCGCCCACCACGACCGAGCCGGTAGCCCCCACGACCACCGTCCCCCCCACCACGACCACGACCGTCCCCCCCACCACGACGACCGTCCCCCCCACCACGACCACCACCGAGGCCCCGGCGCCGGCCCCGGCGCCGGCACCTTCGCCGGGGGCGGGCCGCCAGGAGGGCGAGGCGTCGTGGTACGAGCTGGCGGGCGCCCCGGGGGCGGGCGTGTGCGCCCACCGCTCCCTCCCGTTCGGTACCGTGGTCACCGTGACCAACCTCAAGACCGGGAGGTCGATCAGCTGCACGGTCGGCGACCGGGGCCCCTACGCCGGGGGGTACATCGTGGACCTCTACCGCGACGACTTCGCCCAGCTGGCGCCCCTCGGGGCGGGCGTCATCCCCGTCCGCCTGGAGTGGTGACCATGGAGTGATGACCCTGTCGCGCCGGGAGGTGAGCGACCTCCTGGCTCGGCACCACCTGCGTCCCAGCCGGGCGCGTGGCCAGCACTTCGTGGTGGATCCCAACACCGTGCGGCGCATCGCCCGCCTGTCCGGCGTCGGGCCCGGTGACCACGTGGTCGAGGTGGGGGCGGGGCTGGGCTCCCTCACCCTGGCCCTCACAGAGACGGGCGCCGAGGTGACGGCGGTGGAGGTGGACCGGGGCCTGGTCCCGGTGCTCGAGGAGGTGGTGGGCCCGGCCGGGGCCCGGGTGCTCCACTGCGACGCCCTCACCATGGACTGGCCGGCCCTGCTCGGGGACCGGCGGTGGGTGCTGGTGGCCAACCTCCCCTACAACGTCGCCGCCGCCTTGGTGGCCGACCTCCTCGACGGAGCCCCCGCCATCGGGCGCATGCTGGTCATGGTCCAGCGGGAGGTGGGCGAGCGCCTGGCCGCTGCGGTCGGCGACCCCGCCTACGGGTCCCTGTCGGTGCGGGTGGCCTACTGGGCGACGGCGGCGGTGGTGGGCAGGGTCCCGGCCACGGTGTTCCTCCCCCCACCCAAGGTTGAGTCGGTGCTGGTCAGGGTGGAGCGGCGCCCGGCGCCGGCCGTCGACCCCGCCCAGGTCGCCGCCGAGTCCGTCTTCACCCTGGTGCGGGCCGGCTTCGCCCAGCGCCGCAAGATGTTGCGCCGGTCGCTGGCCGGCCTGGCCCCCCCCGCCGCCTTCGCCTGCGCCGGGGTCCCTCCCGAGGCCCGGGCCGAGGAGCTGGACGTGTGGGCCTGGGGCAGGCTGGCGGCCTGCTGCGGGGGACCGTGACCGGGCCGGTCCCGGTACCCCCGCCGGCCACCGAGCGGGCGTCGGCCAAGCTGACGCTGGTCCTGCGGGTCAGGGGGGTGAGGACCGACGGCTACCACCACATCGACGCCGAGATGGTCACCGTGGACCTGGCCGACGTGCTGACCTTCGCCGCCGGTGACGGCCTCCAGGTGGTGGGCGGGGCGACCGGCGTCCCCGAGGGCGCGGACAACCTGGTGGTGCGGGCGCTGGCTGCGGTCGGTCGCAAGGCGCGGGTCCGGTTGGAGAAGCGCATCCCCGTGGGCGCGGGGCTGGGCGGGGGGTCGGCCGACGCCGCCGCCGTGCTGCGGTGGGCCGGCTGCCACGACCTGGGGATGGCCGCCGCCCTCGGCGCCGACGTGCCGTTCTGCCTCGTCGGCGGCAGGGCCCGGGTGACCGGCGTGGGCGAGACCGTGGAGCCGCTGCCTCCGGTTGAGAGGTGGTTCACCCTCCAGGTGCCGCCCTTCGGGGTCCCCACCGCCGCCGTCTACCGGGCCTGGGACCGCCTCGGGGGTCCGACCGGGATGGGCACCAACGACCTCGAGCCGGCGGCGCTGGCGGTGGAGCCCGACCTGGCCCGGTGGCGGGACCGCCTGGGCGACGCCACCGGGTGCACGCCGATGCTGGCCGGCAGCGGGTCGGCGTGGTTCGTCGAGGGGGCACACCCGGGTGAGGGGCGGGTGGTCACCCGCAGCGTCCCGGCAACGGCTGCCCGCCAGCGTTGAGGAGCCCCGGTGGGGTCACGTCTTGGCCCGACGTTGGAAGCGGGTGCGCTTGAGCATCTTCTTGTGCTTCTTCTTGCGCATCCGCTTGCGCCGCTTCTTGATCAGCGATCCCATGTGGCGGCTGAGGGTAGCGGTCGGCGCCACCGTCATCCACTGTGGCGGTCGGCCGAGATGAAGCGGCGCCGAGAAGCGGCACTAGCCTGCGGGGGGCGGTCGGGGGTCGTCCAACGGCAGGACACAGGTCTTTGGAACCTGGAATGGAGGTTCGAGCCCTCCCCCCCGAGCATGGGCCCGTCGTCGCTGGTAGCCGTGGTGCTCGCCGCCGGCAGGGGCACCCGCATGCGCTCCAGCCGGCCCAAGCCCCTCCACCGCCTGTGCGGGCGGGCCATGCTCGGCCACGTGCTCGATGCGGTGGCGGCGGTGCCGGCCGATCGCGCCGTGGTCGTGGTCGGGCACCCGGCCGAAAGGGTCACCAAGAGCCTGATCGACCACAGCCCGCCCCGGCTCGCCATCGACTTCGTGGAGCAGGCCCAGCCCCTGGGCACCGGTGACGCCATGCTGGTGGCGCTCACCGCCCTCCCCGACGACGACATCGACGGCGGGGACGTGATCGTCCTCCCCGGCGACGCGCCGCTGGTGCGGCCGGCCACCCTGGCCGGGCTGGCCGCCGCCCACCGGGAGGCGGGCGGCGCCGCCACCGTGCTGACCTCCCGCCCGGCCGACCCCTCGGGTTACGGACGGGTGGTCCGGGGACGGGGCGGGCGCGTGGCGCGCATCGTGGAGGAGGCCGACGCCACGCCCGACCAGGCCGCCATCGGCGAGGTGGCCACCTCGATCTACTGCTTCCGGCGAGGGGTCCTGGCCCCGGCGCTGCGCCGCGTGAGGCCCGACAACGCCAAGGGCGAGAACTACCTGACCGACGTAATCGGGGTGCTGGCGGACGCCGGCTACCCGGTGGCCTCGGTGCCCGTCGAGGACCCCCAGGAGACGACCGGGGTCAACGACCTGTCCCAGCTGGCGGCGGCCGAGGCGGCCCTGCGCCACCGGATCAACCGGGGGTGGATGCTCGCCGGGGTCAGCATGGTCGACCCCGGCGCCGTCTACCTCGACGCGTCGGTCCGCCTGGCACCCGACGTGAGCCTGCTCCCCGGGACTGTCCTCGGGGGCGGGACCGTGGTGGGGGCCGGGGCCGTCCTCGGTCCCGACACCCACCTGGTCGACTGCACCGTGGGCGAGGGCGCGGTGGTCAGGGCCACCGCCGGCACCGAGGCCGAGATCGGAGCCGGCGCCCACGTCGGACCGTTCGCGTACCTGGCGCCGGGGACGGTGGTCCCCCCGGGATCGGTCGCCGGTCCGTCCTACACTTGAGGTGGGTGCGGGAGGTCGATGCACCGCCCCCATGGGAGCCCCTGAGGGAGGAAGCGGTGGAGCTGATCACCAAGAAGAAGCTGCAGCTGCTGGCGGGCCGGACCCATCCCGAGCTGGCCCGGGAGATCGCCGAGCACCTGGGCGTGCCGCTGGGGGAGACCAACCTGGTCGACTTCGCCAACTCCGAGATGCGCTGCCGCTTCGGTGACTCGGTGCGGGGCGGCGACGTCTTCATCGTCCAGACCCACTCGTCGCTCGGGGGGCGCTCGGTGGCCGACTCCATCTTCGAGCAGCTCATCATGATCGACGCCGCCAAGCGGGCGTCGGCCAAGCGCATCACCGCCGTGTGCCCCTACTACGGCTACTCCCGCCAGGACCGCAAGGTCGAGGGCCGGGAGCCGATCACGGCCAAGCTGGTGGCCGACCTGCTCCGCGTCGCCGGGGCCAACCGGGTGGTCAGCGTCGACCTCCACTCCGGGCAGATCCAGGGCTTCTTCGACGGGCCGGTCGACCACCTCACCGCCATGCCGCTGCTGGTCGACTACCTCAGCCGTCACGCCCGGGGCGAGGTCGTCGTGGTGGCGCCCGACGCTGGGAGGGTGAAGGTGGCCGAGCGGCTGGCCAACCACCTTCACGCCGACCTGGCCATCGTCCACAAGCACCGGCCCAAGGGCTCTGTCAACGTGGCCGAGGCCCGGCGGGTGGTGGGCGAGGTCGACGGCCGGAGCTGCGTGCTGGTCGACGACATGATCGACACCGCCGCCACCATCGTCACCGCCGCCGAGGAGCTGAAGCGCCGGGGCGCGTCCGACGTGTGGGCCGTGGCCACCCACGGGGTCTTCTCCGACCCGGCCATCGACCGGCTGAAGAACTCCGTCATAGACAGGGTGGTGATCACCAACACCCTGCCCCTCTCCGCCGAGAGGCAGATCGACAAGCTCGAGGTGCTCTCGATCGCGCCCATCATCGCCGACGCCATCGACGCCGTGTTCGAGGACACCTCGGTGTCGGAGATCTTCGGGGGGGAGAACCAGGCGTAGGTTGGCTCGGGGGAGGGGCCGTCCACCTACACTGTCACCGTCGCCGACCGTCGCCGACCGTCCCCGAGGAGGGCGCCGCCATGCCCGAGGTCAACCTTGTCGCCGAGACCGGGCGCAGCCCCGGGTCCCGCCCGTCGAGGCGGCTGCGACGGGCCGGCAAGATCCCTGCCGTCGTGTACGGCCACGGCCGGGACCCCGTGTCGGTGGCGGTCCCCTACCGGGACCTGCGGGCCGCCCTCACGACCGAGGCCGGCATGAACGCCCTCATCGACCTCGACGTGGCCGGCACCCGCCAGCTCACCATCGTCCGGGATGTGCAGCGGGACCCGGTGCGCAACGACATCACCCACGTCGACCTCCTCGTGGTCCACCGCGACGAGGTCATCACCGTCGACGTGCCGGTCGTGGTGGAGGGCGAGGCCCGCCAGGTCACCCAGGACAACGGCAATGTCGACCAGCAGCTCCACGCCCTGGCCGTGTCGGCCACGCCCGGCAACATCCCCAACGAGATCCGGGTCGACATCTCCGGCCTGACCATCGGTGACGCCATCCGGGTGGGGGACCTCTCGCTCCCCGCCGGCGCCGCCACCGAGGTCGACGACGACGTGCCGGTGGTCCTGGCCCAGGTCAGCCGGGCCGCGGTGGAGGCCGAGGAGCTGGCCGGGGTGATCGAGGAGGGCGGCGGCGATGAGGCCGAGGAGCCCTCGCCGGGCGGGGCCAGGGAGACGCCGGGTCCGTAGGTGCGCCTCCTTCGCCGGGGTGGCCGTCGCCAGCCGCGGGGGGCGCCGGCCGAGCTGGTCGTGGTGGGCCTGGGGAACCCCGGCGCCGAGTACGTGGGCACGCGCCACAACGTGGGGATCGAGGTGGTGGAGGTGCTGGCCCACCGCCACCGGGCCCGGCTGAGGCGGGAGGTGGGCCGGGCCCGCTCGGCGCCGGTCCTCCTAGGGGGGCACCGGGTGGTCCTGGCGGTCCCCGACACCTTCGTCAACCTCTCGGGCCAGGCGGTAGCCCCCCTGGTGCGCCGGTACTGCCCCGAGGGCGACGCCGCCCGGCTGGTGGTGATCCACGACGAGCTCGACCTCCCGCCCGGCCGGGTCAGGGTCAAGGTGGGCGGTGGGCTGGCCGGTCACAACGGCCTCCGGTCGGTCAAGGACCACGTCCACAGCGACGCCTTCCTTCGGGTGCGCATCGGCGTGGGCAAGCCGCCCGGCCGGACGACCGGCGCCGACCACGTCCTGCGCCGCCCCTCCAAGGGGGAGCGGGTCGAGCTCGACGTGGCCGTGGCCGAGGCCGCCGACGCCGTGGAGCTGATCGCCACCGCCGGCCCCGAGGCGGCCATGAACCGCTTCAACTGATGGGACTCCGCCGGTTTGCGCGCGCCGGGCCCGGTCATGGCGGGTCAAGCGCTCAGAAACCGGTGGCCGGGGCCTAGCCTCGGGGTGGTGAGCCCCTCGGTCCCGCCCGGATCGGGCGCCCCGTCGCGTCCGGCGCCGCTGCGCGCCCTGCCCGCCCTGCTGGGTGAGGAGCCCGCCCTGGTCGAGGCGGCGGGTAGCGCCTCGGCGGTGCTGGCGGTGCCCGAGCCGGCCCGGGCCATCACCGTGGCCGCCCTGGTCCGGCGCTCCGACCGCCGCCCGGTGGTGGTGGCCGTGGCCACCACCACCGAGGCGGAGCGCCTGGCCCACGATCTCGAGCTGTACCTGGGCCACGAGGCGGTCGAGCTGTTCCCGGCGTGGGAGACGCTGCCCTTCGAGCGGGTCAGCCCGGGGGTGGAGACCATGGGCCGGCGGCTGCGTACCCTGTGGCGCCTGGGCCAGCCCCCCGCGGCGGGGGCGGCCCCGGCGGTGGTGGTGGCCCCGGTCCGAGCCCTCATCCAGCGACTGGGCCCCCTCGCCCACGATGGCGTCGAGCGGGTCCTCGTGCGGGCCGGCGACCACGTCGACCAGGGCGGGCTGGTGGAGCGGCTGGTGGGCGCCGGCTACCGCCGGGAGCCCCAGGTCGAGCGGAGGGGGGAGGTGGCAGTCCGGGGCTCGATAGTCGACGTCTACCCCGCCACCGCCGACGCCCCGGTCCGCATCGACCTCTGGGGGGACGAGGTCGACCGCCTCAGCCGGTTCTCGGTCAGTGACCAGCGCTCCCGGGCCGGCCTCGAGGCGGTCGAGCTGTTCGGGTGCCGGGAGCTGCTGCCCACCCCGGCGGTCAGGGAGCGGGCCGCCGCCCTCGTCGCCACCCAGCCCTGGGGACGGTCCCAGTGGGAGCGACTGGCCGAGGGGGCACTCTTCGACGGCATGGAGTCCTGGCTGCCCTGGCTGACCGACGGCGAGGTGGTGCTCACCGACCTGGTCGGCGCCGACGCCCGGGTGGTCCTGGTCGAGCCCGGGCGACTCAGGGACCGGGGGGCCGACATGCTGGCCGAGGAGGCCGACCTGGCCGCCGCCCTGGCCCGGACCTGGGGAGCCGTCGCCGACCCCGCCGACCCCGGGCCGGCCAGGGGGGGCCTGCCCCGCCTGCACGTTCCCCTGGAGCGGGTCCTGGCCCACACCGCGGCGCCGGTGTGGACGGTGCTCGACCTGCCCGAGGGGCCGGGCACCCCGGTGGTGGCGGCCCGTGCCTGGGACCCGGTGGTGGGCGACGGGAGCCGCCTGGTGGCCCGCCTGAGCTCGATGCTGGCCCAGGGCTACCGGGTGGTGGTCGCAGCCGACGGCCCCGCCTCCGCCTCCCGCCTCGCCTCCCGGCTGCGGGCCGAGGGCGTGGCGGTCCGGGACGACCCCGCCCACCCCGACGACCCCGGGCCCGGCCTGGCGGCGCCGGGTGGGCACGTGGTGGTGGCGCCCCTGGAGCGGGGCGTCATCCTGGCCGGCGCCCGGCTGGCGGTGCTGGCCGAGTCCGACCTGACCGGTCGGCGCCGGGCCCACCGCCGGGCCCGTCCACACCGCCGGGAGGCCGCCGCCACCTACGACGGCCTCGAGCCGGGGGGCTACGTGGTCCACGCCCACCACGGCGTGGCCCGCTACGCGGGCATGGTGACCCGGGCCATCGGCGGGGTGGACCGGGACTACCTGCTGCTCGAGTACCGCGGCGGCGACAAGCTGTACGTCCCCACCGACCAGATCGGCGTGGTGCGCCCCTACGCCGGGGGGGAGTCTCCCGCCCTGAACCGCCTGGGCGGGTCCGAGTGGCGGAAGGCCAGGTCCCGGGCGCGTGCCGCCACGAGGGAGGTGGCCCGGGAGCTGGTCGCCCTGTACCGGCAGCGGGCCCAGGTCGGCGGGCACGCCTTCTCCCCCGACACCGTCTGGCAGCGGGAGCTGGAGGAGTCCTTCCCGTGGCGGGAGACACCAGACCAGGCCCGGGCCATCGCCGAGGTGAAGGCCGACATGGAGGCCGACCGCCCCATGGACCGCCTGGTCTGTGGGGACGTGGGGTACGGCAAGACCGAGGTCGCCCTCCGGGCCGCGTTCAAGGCGGTCCAGGACGGCAAGCAGGTGGCGGTGCTGGTTCCCACGACCCTGCTGGCTCAACAGCACGGCGCCACCTTCGCCGAGCGCCTGGCCGGCTACCCGGTGCGGGTGGAGGTGCTGAGCCGCTTCCTCACCGCCACGGAGGCCAAGGCGGTGGTCGGGGGCCTGGCCGAGGGCACCGTCGACGTGGTCATCGGCACCCACCGCCTGCTCAGCGGCGACGTCACCTTCAAGCGCCTGGGCCTGCTGGTGGTGGACGAGGAGCAGCGCTTCGGGGTCACCCACAAGGAGGCCATCAAGCGGCTGCGGACCGACGTCGACGTGCTCACCCTCACCGCCACGCCCATCCCCCGGACCCTGGAGATGAGCCTGACCGGCATCCGGGACCTCACCCTGCTCCACACCCCGCCGGCCCAGCGCCAGCCCATACTGACCTACGTCGGCGAGCACGACCGGCGGGCGGTGGCCGAGGCCGTCCGGCGGGAGCTTCTGCGGGAGGGCCAGGTCTTCTACGTGCACAACCGCGTGGCCGACATCGACTCGGTGGCGGCCGAGCTGTCCGAGCTGGTGCCCGAGGCCCGCATCGCCGTGGCCCACGGCCAGATGGACGAGGGCAGCCTGGAGCAGGTCGTGCTGGCGTTCTGGGACGGCGCCTACGACGTGCTGGTGTGCACCACGATCATCGAGTCCGGCATCGACATGCCCACGGTCAACACCTTGGTGGTCGACGGCGCCGAGCGGCTGGGCCTGGGCCAGCTGCACCAGCTCCGGGGCCGGGTGGGCCGGGCCGGCAGCCGGGCCTACGCCTACCTGTTCCACCCCCGTGACCATGCCCTGTCGGAGGAGGCCTACGAGCGGCTGAGGACGATCGGCGAGTCGACCGAGCTGGGCTCGGGGTTCAAGATCGCCATGCGCGACCTGGAGATCCGCGGCGCCGGCAACCTGCTGGGCGCGAGCCAGTCCGGCCACGTCGCCGCCGTCGGCTACGACCTGTACGTGCAGATGGTCAGCGAGGCAGTGGCCGAGCTGAGGGGGGAGGCGCCGGTCGAGCCGGCCGAGGTGATCCTCGACCTCCCCGTCGCCGCCCACCTCCCCCAGGGCTACGTGGGGCACGAGGAGCTGCGCCTGGACGCCTACCGCCGCCTGGCCACGGTCACCACCCACGACCAGGCCGACGACGTGCTGGCCGAGTGGGAGGACCGCTACGGCCCACCCCCCCCGCCCGCCCTGGCCCTCCTGGCGGTGGCCCACCTGCGGGCCGAGTGCCACCGGACCGGTGTCCGGGAGGTGGTGGTCGGCCCCCGCCGCGGCGGGCCTGGCCTGGAGGCCCGGTTGTCGCCCCTGCGGCTGCGGGCCAGCGGCGCCGTCCGCCTGGGCCGGCTCCACCCCGGGGCGATCTACCGGGAGGGGCGGGGCCAGCTCGTGGTCCCCCTGGACGGGGTCGAGCCCGGTGGCGGCGAGCTGGTCAGGTCCCTTACCGCCCTGGTGGGGGAGCTGGTTCCCCCCGAGGCGGCGTCGGTGGCATCCTGAGGGGCCGTGCGGTCCGTCAAGCTCGTCGCCCTGGTCCCCGCCGCCGCCCTCGCCCTGGCCGCCTGCAGCTCGCTCGGGGCCGCCCCGGCGGCGTCGGTGAACGGCACCGAGATCGCCGCCGGCAGGGTGGAGGAGGAGCTGGCTCTGCTCCGGGGCAACGAGGAGTACCGCCGGCTGGTGGAGCGCCAGTTCGGCTCCCTGCTGGGCGGGACGGGGCAGGGCACCTTCAACAGCGCCTTCGTCGCCCAGCTGCTCAGCCTGGACGTGTACTTCGCCCTGATCGACGCCGAGCTGGCCGAGCTGGGCGCAGCCGTGGGCGGGGACGACCTGCAGGCGGCTCGGGCCGAGCTCACCGCGGGAGGAGGCCAGAGCGGGCGCCCGGGCCTGTCCGAGGAGAGCCTGGAGTCCTTCCCCGACGACTACGAGCGCACCATCCTGCGACGCTCGGCCAGCTTCGCCAAGCTGTCCGACGTCCTGGCCCGGGACTACTACGACGACCACGTCGACGAGTTCACCCAGGTGTGCGTGCGCCACATCCTGGCCAGCACCGACCAGCGCAGCGACGCCGAGGCCCGGGCCAGGATCGAGGACCTCGGGCGGCGGCTGGAGGCCGGGGCCGACTTCGGCGAGCTGGCGGCGGCGGAGTCCGACGACCCCGTGGCCTCGGTGGCGGGGGGCAGCGTGGGCTGCGGGGGCAAGGACCGGCTGGTCCCCGACTTCGCCGAGGCCGTCTTCCGCCTCCGGGCGGGCCAGGTCAGCGGCGTGGTCAAGACCTCGCTCGGCTACCACCTCATCGAGGTCACCGACCGGCGCACCGCCACCTTCCAGCAGGTGCGGGCCCAGGCCGGGCGGGCCGCCGTCGACGACTTCCTGCGCCGGGCCGGCGTCGAGGGCGACATCGAGGTGAACCCCCGCTTCGGCGAGTGGTCCGTTCCCGGGGAGGGGGAGGGACGGCCACGGGTGAAGCCGCCCGCCGGACCCGTCCCCACCTCGGTGCCTGAGGGCGGCCGGCCTGAGGGCGGCCGGCCTGAGGGCGGCCCTCCCGAGGGCCCCGGTCCGTAGTGCCGGTGGCTGCGGTGCCGGTGGCTGCCGGGCCCGGCGGGGAGGCTGGCGTGGCGGCGGTCACCGTGGTCGGCCTCGGTCCGGCCGGGGCCGACCTGGTCACCGCCGGCACCCGGGCCGCGATCGAGCGGGTGGCCCGGCGGTTCCTGCGGACCGCCCGCCACCCTGCGGCCGCGGTGGTGCCTGGCGCCCTCTCCTTCGACCACCTCTACGAGCGGTGCGCCTCGCTCGGCGAGGTGTACCGGGCCATCGTCGAACGGCTGGTCGCCGAGGCGACCCGACACGGCGAGGTGCTGTACGCGGTACCGGGCTCGCCGGCGGTGGCGGAGCAGACCGTGGCGCTGCTGCGGGCCGACCACCGGGTCCGGGTGGAGGTCGTGCCCGCCCTCTCCTTCCTCGACCTGGCCTGGGCCCGGCTGGGCGTCGACCCGGTGAGGGACGGTGTGCGGGTCGTCGACGGCCACCGGTTCGCGACCGAGGCGGCGGGCCAGCGGGCACCGCTGCTGGTGGTCCAGTGCGACTCGCTCAGCGTGCTGTCGGCGGTGAAGCTGGCGGTGGAGGAGCCGCCCTCACGGGCGACGGTGCTCCAGCGCCTGGGCCTGCCGGACGAGTCGGTGGTCGAGGTCCCCTGGCCCGACCTGGACCGGTCGGTGGCCCCCGACCACCTCACCTCGCTGTGGCTCCCCGACCTGGCAGGGCCGGTGGCAGGGGAGCTGGTCCGCTTGGCCGAGCTGGTCCGCACCCTGCGGGCCGAGTGCCCCTGGGACCGCCAGCAGACCCACCGCAGCCTCACCCGGCACCTGCTGGAGGAGACCTACGAGGTGTTGGAGGCGATCGAGGGCCTGGACGAGGCGTCGGGCCGGGGGTACGCCGAGCTGGAGGACGAGCTGGGCGACCTGCTCTTCCAGGTGGTCTTCCACGCCACCCTCGGCGCCGAGGCGGGCCAGTTCGGGCTGGCCGACGTGGCCCGGCGGGTCCACGACAAGCTGGTGCGTCGCCACCCCCACGTCTTCGCCGACGTCGAGGTGTCAGGGGCCGACGATGTGGTGCGGAACTGGGAGCAGATCAAGCGGGCCGAGCGGGGTACCGACGGGGTCATGGCCACCGTGGCGGGGAACCTCCCCTCGCTGCTCTACGCCCACAAGGTCCAGCGCAAGGCCGCCGCGGTGGGCGTGCACATCGAGCCTCCCGCCCACATCGACCTGGGCCCCCTGACCACCGAGGACGACCTCGGCCGGGCCCTGTTCGACCTGGTGGCCGTGGCCCGGGCGGGGGGCCTGGACCCCGAGGCGGCGCTGCGGGCCACCTCCGCCCGCTTCCGGCGGCAGGTCGCCGAGGGGGAGGCGGCCGGTGGCCGGTCGGGTTGACGGTGCCCCGTCCCTGGCGGCCGTGGTCGTGGGCGGGGTGGCGCTGGCGGCCGCCCTCGCCCTCATCGTCGCTCAGGGCCTGGGCACGCCCGAGATCTCCCTGCCCGAGGCCGGGAGGCGGCTGGCCGTGGCGTCAGGTGGTGGCCCCGCCCGCCTGGCGGTGGTGGTCGCCCGCTGCCGGGGAGAGCGGGTCACCGGCGTGGAGCTGCGCCGGCCCGACGGGGTCCCGCTGTGGCGGATCCTCTCCGACGACGGCTCGATCGACGACCGCTACGTGGTGGGTGCCGACCCCGCCCCCCTCGGCTTCGACGTGGCCGTGCCCCTGGAGGGGCCCCTGCCCGCGGGGCCCCTGGTGGTGGCGGCCAACCTGGCCCGCCAGGGGGGAGCCGGCCTGGGTGACGAGGCAGGCTTCGATCCGCGGGCCGTGCCCGAGGAGGGGGCCCTGTACCAGGGTGAGGTCATCCCCGGGGACGAGGCGGCCCAGCAGGCGCTGGCCCGTGCCGTCTGCCCGGAGCCGGAGGGGCTGGGCACCTGGACCCTGGTGCTCGATGCCGTGGGCGTGGTGCTCGTCGTCGGCTACGGGCTGGTCGTGGTGCGGTGGTGGCAGGGCCGACGGGGGACGTGGGGCTGACGAGCCGGTGGGCCGGCGCCGGCCGCCGACCCTTGACTGGCCGGTTGTCAGGTGTAACTTCACCAACAACCTGCACATGAGCAACAGCAGGCCCAGGCGACAGAGGGAGCCGTGAGCACCATCGAGCACATCGTCGGTCGGGAGGTCCTGGACTCCCGGGGGCGCCCCACCGTGGAGGTGGAGGCCGTCCTCGCCGGCGGGGCCGCCGGCCGGGCCATCGTGCCCTCCGGTGCCTCCACCGGGCGCAGGGAGGCGGTGGAGCTGCGGGACGGCGGAGCCCGGTTCGCAGGTCAGGGCGTCACCGTGGCGGTGGGCCACGTCAACGGGGAGATCGCCGCCGCCGCCGTCGGTCTGGACGCCTCCGACCAGCGCGGCCTGGACCGGGTCATGATCGACCTGGACGGGACCGACGCCAAGTCCCGCCTGGGCGCCAACGCCATCCTCGGGGTGTCGCTGGCGGTGGCCCGGGCCGCCGCCAGCGATCTCGGCGTCCCGCTGTACCGCTACCTGGGGGGGGTCGACGCCCACATCCTCCCCGTGCCGATGCTCAACGTGCTCAACGGAGGGGCCCACGCCGACAACGGCCTCGACTTCCAGGAGTTCCTGGTGGTGCCGGTGGGCGCGGCGTCCTTCTCTGAGGCCCTGCGGTTCGGGGCGGAGACCTACCACGCCCTGCGGCAGGTCCTCCGGGGTCGGGGGCTGGCCACCACCGTGGGCGACGAGGGGGGCTTCGCCCCCGACCTGGTCGCCAACGAGGCCGGGGTCCAGCTGGTGGTCGAGGCCATCGAGGCGGCCGGCTTCGTCCCCGGCACCGACCTGGCCGTGGCCCTCGACCCCGCCACCAGCGAGCTGTGGGTCGACGGCGCCTACCGGCTGGTCGGGGAGGGGCGGGAGCTGTCGGGGGGCGAGCTGGTCGAGCTGTGGGTCGACTGGTGCGACCGGTACCCGATCGTGTCGATCGAGGACGGCATGGCGGAGGACGACTGGGAGGGCTGGCGGGCGCTGACCGAGGCCCTGGGCCAACGGGTTCAGCTGGTCGGCGACGACCTGTTCACCACCAACGCCGAGCGCCTCGAGCGAGGGGTCGTGTCCGGCGTCGCCAACGCCGTGCTGGTCAAGGTCAACCAGGTCGGCACCCTCACCGAGACGTTGGAGACCGTGGCCCTGGCCACCCGGTCCGGCTACGCCAGCGTGGTCTCCCACCGCTCGGGCGAGACCGAGGACACCACCATCGCCGACCTGGCGGTGGCGACGGGCTGCGGCCAGATCAAGGCGGGGGCGCCGGCCCGCTCCGAGCGGGTGGCCAAGTACAACCGGCTGCTGCGCATCGAGGCCGAGCTGGGCGAGGCCGCCGCCTTCGGGGGCGGGGCCGCCCTGGCCGGTGGGCGGGAGGCCGGTGACCGTCCGGCGCCGGCCCGGAGGGCGTCGTGAAGGCCAGGCACGGCGATCGCTGGCGGGTGGCGCTGTGGGCGGTGCTGGTCGTGGGGCTCCTCGTCTCGGTGCTGCCCATCAGGACCTTCCTGGTGCAGCGATCCCGCACCGCCGCCGCCGAGGAGCAGCTCTCGGTTCTGACCGAGCAGAACGGGGTGCTCGACGAGCGGGTCGCCCGGCTGCGGGACGATGCCGAGATCGAGCGGCTGGCCCGGCGGGAGTTCGGCCTTGTCCGCCCGGGAGAGGAGGCGGTCGTGGAGGTGCCCCCCTCCACGACCACAACGGTGGCGGGGGAGAGGGGCGACGGGGACGGCGTCCGCCGGGGTGCGCTCGAGACCATCTGGGACGGCATCACCGGCATCTTCTGAGACCGGCACAATGGAGGTGGGGCCGAGAGCCGGCCCGGGCCCGACCAGGGAGGGCGCCATGCCTGCCGTCACCGCCGAGGACCGCCTGTCGCTGCCACGGATCGCCACCCCCGACCTCGGGCCCGCCCGGGAGCGGCGGGTGGTCTCGGTGACCACCGCCCCCAGCGGTCTCGAGGGCGAGGGGTTCCCGGTCCGCCGGGCCTTCGCCGGGGTCGACCAGGCCCACCTGGACCCCTTCGTCCACCTGGACCAGATGGGCGAGGTCGAGTACGGGCCGGGCGAGCCCAAGGGCACGCCGTGGCACCCCCACCGGGGTTTCGAGACGGTCACCTACATGATCGACGGCACCTTCCGCCACCGGGACTCGAACGGTGGGGGAGGCCTCATCACCGACGGCGACACCCAGTGGATGACGGCCGGGTCGGGGCTGTTGCACATCGAGGCGCCGCCCGAGGAGCTGGTGGTCAGCGGCGGCCGGTTCCACGGCTTCCAGCTCTGGGTCAACCTGCCCGCCGCCCAGAAGTGGGTCCCCCCCCGCTACCAGGACATACGCGGCGGGAGGGTGGCTCTGGTGTCCTCGCCCGACGGCGGCGCCCTGGTGCGGGTGATCGCCGGGGAGGTCGACGGCCATCGCGGTCCGGGGGTCACCCACACGCCCATCACCATGGCCCACGCCACCCTCAGCCCCGGGGCCCGCCTGGCCCTCCCCTGGCGGGCCGACTTCAACGCCCTCCTCTACGTGCTCGCCGGCAACGGCCGGGTGGGAGCCGAGGGCCGGCCGGTGCGGATGGGCCAGCTGGCGGTGTACGGCCCCGGTGACGTCCTCAGCGTCGCCGCCGGCACCGCCCAGGAGGGCCCCAGCCCCGACCTCGAGGTCCTGGTCCTCGGGGGGAGGCCCATCCGGGAGCCGGTGGCGTGGTACGGGCCCTTCGTCATGAACACCCGGGCCGAGCTGGCGACGGCCTTCGAGGACTTCCGGGCCGGGCGGTTGGGGACCATCCCCGCTGAGTAGGGCGGTTACGCTCGCCGCGGTGGGTGATCGGGCGTCGGTCGCGCTGCTGTTGGGCCGAGAGCCCAAGGGTCGCTTCGAGGTGGTGCTCCGGGACGGCGCCGGGGCGCCGGTGGTGGTCCGCAACGCCCCCCTGCTCGACGACGGGACGCCCATGCCCACCCGCTACTGGCTGGTGGGAGAGGCCGAGCGCAGGGCGGTGGCGCGCCTGGAGGCGGCCGGAGGGGTGCGGGCGGCCGAGGACGCGGTCGACCCCGCCACCCTGGCCGTGGCCCACCGCCGGTACGCCGCCGAGCGGGACGCCGCCCTGCCGGCCGGTCACGCCGGGCCCCGTCCGAGGGGAGGTGTGGGCGGGACCCGAGTCGGGGTCAAGTGCCTCCACGCCCACTACGCCTGGCACCTGGCGGGCGGCGACGACCCCGTCGGTCGCTGGGTGGCGCGCCGCCTGGCCGAGGAGCGGTCCTGGTGAGCGATCCCGTCGCCAGCATCGACTGCGGGACCAACTCCACCCGCCTCCTGGTGGCCCGAGGCGGCGCCGACGGGACCCTCCAGATCCTCGAGCGCCTCATGACCATCACCCGCCTGGGCGCCGGCGTCGACGCCCGGGGCATGCTGGCCCCCGACGCCGTCGACCGCACCCTCGAGACCCTGCGGCAGTTCCGCCAGGTGCTGGAGCGCCACGGCGTGGCCCAGGTACGGGCCATCGCCACCTCTGCCGCCCGTGACGCCGCCAACCGGGATGAGTTCCTCGCCGCCGCCGAGGAGGTCGTGGGTGCCCAGCCCGAGCTGCTGAGCGGTGAGGAGGAGGGCCGCCTGGAGTTCCTAGGGGCCACGGCCGAGCTCGACCCCGCCGAGGGGCCGTTCCTCGTGGTCGACATCGGTGGGGGATCCACCGAGCTCAGCGTCGGGACCACCTCTGCCGAGGCGGCGCGGTCGGTCGACGTCGGCTCGGTCCGGCTTACCGAGAGGTACCTGCACGGCGACCCGCCCCGACCCGAGGAGCTCAGCGCGGCCATCAGCGTCACCGAGGCCCACCTGGCGGAGGTGGCGTCCGAGCTGCCCGCGGTCAGGGCGGCGTCCCAGCTCGTCGGGCTGGCCGGCACGGTGAGCACCGTCGCCGCCGTCGAGCTCGGGATGGCGACCTACGACCGCGAGCGCGTCCACCACCTCCGCCTGACCCGGGCCGCGGTCGAGGACGTCTTCCGCACCCTCGCCACCGAGCCCCGCGCCGACCGCATCCACAACCCCGGCCTGGAGGAGGCCAGGGCCGACGTGATCGTCGGCGGCTGCTGCATCCTGGTGGCGGTGATGCGCTTCTTCGACCACGGTCAGTGCCTGGTCTCGGAGTCCGACATACTCGACGGCCTGGCCCGCAGCCTGCTCGAGGGCGTCGTCGGGTAGGGCCGGTGACACGGCCGGTGCTGCGGGGACGGCGGGTGACCCTGCGCCCGCTCGTCAGCGCCGACTACGCCCAGTGGCGCGACACCCGTCGGCGCAACCAGGAGTGGCTGACCCCCTGGGAGTCCCGACGTGCACCGGGCTCCCCCGACGTGGTGGAGAGCCGGTCGGCCTTCGCCGCCCGCTGCCAGGCGCGTGAGCGGGAGCGCCAGCTCGGGACCGGCTACGGCTTCGGGGTCTTCGTCGGCCCACGCCTCTGTGGCGAGGTCAACGTCAACGGCGTGCAGCCAGGGCCGTTCCACAGCGCCCACGTCGGCTACTGGATCGACGAGGCCAGCGCCGGGCGGGCCTACGCCCCCGAGTCCCTGGTGGTGCTGTTCCGACACGCCTTCGAGGAGCTCCGCCTCCACCGCCTCCAGATCGCCATCATCCCCCGCAACAAGGCCAGCCGCCGGGTGGTGGAGAAGCTCGGCCTCCGGGACGAGGGGGTGGCCCGGCGCTACCTGGAGATCAACGGCGTGTGGGAGGACCACATCCGCTTCGCCATCACCGTAGAGGAGTGGGAGGAGCGCCGGGCCGAGCTCCTGGCCGAGTGGGTCGACCCCTAGGCGGCGGGGCCCGCCCCAGGTCCGGGGGGCGGGACCCACCGGTACCATCGGTGCCGATGCCTCGCCACCGCCGCCGACCGGTGCCGCGCCCGACCGCGCCCCTGCCCGAGGGCACGGCCACGCCCCGGCGGGGCCTGCGGGCCGCGGCGGGGGCGCTGCGGCACCGCAACTTCGCGCTGTTCTGGGCGGGAGGGCTGGTGTCGAACGTGGGTCGCTGGCTGCAGGCGGCGACCATCCCCTACGTCGTCTACCAGCTCACCGGGAGCAAGACCCTGATCGGGGTCGCCGCCTTCGCCCAGTTCTTCCCGATCGTGCTCATGGGGCCGTTGGCAGGGTCGGTGGCGGACCGGTTCCCCCGGCGCTCGGTCCTGCTCTGGACCCAGTCCGCCCAGGCGGTGCTGGCCCTGGCGCTGGGGGCCGTCTGGGCATGGGGCTGGCACGACGTGGGCCTCCTCATCGCGGTGGTCGCCGTGGGCGGTGCGGTGAGCGGGCTCAACATCCCGGCCTGGCAGGCGTTCGTCGCCGAGCTGGTGCCCCGCTCCGACCTGCTCAACGCCGTCACCCTCAACTCGGCCCAGTTCAATGCCGCCCGGGCCCTGGGCCCGGCCCTGGCCGGGGCGGTGCTGGCGACGCTGGGCCCGGCCTGGGCGTTCCTGCTCAACGCCGTCTCCTACGTGGCGGTGCTGACCGCCCTCGCCCTGGTGAGGGTCCCCCGGATCGCCCAGGGCCGCTCCGAACGGCGGGTGCTGGCCCAGTTCGCCGACAGCCTGGCCTACATCCGCGGCTTCCCCGAGATGGTGCTGTGCATCGTGCTGGTGGTGGCGGTGGCGGCCCTGGGCATGCCGGTGTTCCAGCTGATGCCGGTCTTCGCCGCCGACGTGTTCAAGGTCGGTGAGGGCGCCTACGGCCTGCTCGCCGGGGCCTTGGGCTTCGGGGGGGCCGCCGCCGCCCCCCTCGTCGGGGGGTGGGCCGGCGGCGTGCGCCGCAGCCGGGTGGTGGGATGGTCCATAGCCGCCTACGGGCTGTTCCTGGTGGCCTTCGCCCAGTCGCCGGGGCTGCTCTCGGCCATGGTCGCCATCGCCCTGGCCGGCATGGCGTACCTGGCGGTGGTGTCCACCCTCAACACCACGCTCCAGCTGGCGGTGGCCGAGGAGCGCCGGGGCCGGGTGATGGCCGTCTACGTGATGAGCTTCACGGCCGCCTACCCGTTGGGCTCGCTGGCGCTGGGGTGGTTGGCCGAGCAGGTGGGCGCGCCTCTCACCGTGTCGGCGGCGGGCCTGCTGCTGACGGGGACGGCGGTGGTGCTGTGGGCCACCGCCGCCCTCCACCGCTTCGACCGCCCCACGGCCGTGGCCGGCACCGTGGCCGGGGCCGTCGATGGCGCCGAGCCGGCGCCCCGCCCGCTGGCGGCAGGCTGAGGGACCCTAGGTGGCTGGGCCTGCCGCCCTCCGGGCTCGGCCTCCACGGTGGGGCACGGATGGCCGGGCGTGCTCGATCACCCCACAGAAGCTGCCCGTGCCGGGGGGGAGCCGCGCTGCCAGCCGCTGCAGCCCGACCAGCTCGCCGCGGAGCTGCTCCAGCTCGGTGATCCGACGGTCGATGTCGGCGAGCTGGCGGTCCACCACCCCGAGCACGTAGTCGCAGGGGCGCTGGCCGCGCTCCCGCAGCCCGAGCACCTCCCGGATCTCGTCCAGGCGCAGCCCCAGGCGCTGGGCCGACCGGATGAACGCCAGCCGCTCGAGGTCCGCCGCCTCGTAGTCCCGGTAGCCGGCGGGGGTGCGCGGCGGCTCGGGCAGCAACCCGATGCTCTCGTAGTAGCGGAGGGTCTTGGGGTTGAGCCCCAGCCGCTCGGCCAGCTCGCCGATCCTCACCCCGGGCTCACCTCCGGCGCGCCGGGCTGGAGCCCCTCGCCCAGGAGGTGGCCCAGCTGGTAGGCGTTGCGGACCCCGAAGTCCCGGTAGCAGTTGTTCATCAGGGCGTGGGTCTCCGCCGCTCCCCGGCTCAGGTCCCTGAGCGGCCCCACCCAGGCCCCCAGCTCGTCCTCGGAGTAGAGGTAGCGGAACCGCTCCGCCGGCGTCAGGCCCTTGGCCGTCCAGGTCTCTGCGTTCTGGCCGTGGAACCGCACGATGGCCAGGTCGGCGGTGGCCGCCACCACCGGCGGCACGGAGGTCTTGAAGCCCTGGGGCTCGTCGACGCAGACGTAGGCCAGCCCGAGCTGCTCCAAGAGGGTGAGGGTCCGCTCCCGGTCGCTCTCTCCCAGCCAGCTGCCGTGGCGGAACTCGACCGCCAGCCGGTAATCGGGCAGGCGGCCGGGGAGGTCGGCCAGATAGGCGCGGTTGGCCCGCTTGGCCACGAACCACGGTGGGAACTGGAACACCACGGCCCCGAGCCGGCCGGCGCCGTGCAGGGGCCGCAGGGCGTCGTCGAAGCGAGCCCAGGCCGCCTCGACGAGCTCGTGGGGCAGGTTGTGCAGGTAGAGGTGGCGCCTCCCACGGTGCTCCCCGGGGATCTCCGAGCGCAGGTCCCTCCACATCCCCTCCGCCCGGGCCGGGTGCTGGGTGAACAGGGCGTATGCCTTGACGTCCATGCGGAACCCGCCGGGGGTGCGCTCGGCCCAGGCCCGCGTCACGTCGAGGCTGGGCGGGGCGTAGAAGGTGGCGTCGACCTCCACCGCGGTGAAGATCGAGGCGTAGAACCGCAGCCGCTCCTCGGCCGACATCGACCTCTTCGGGTAGAAGCCGCTGTCGCGCACCAGGGTCGGGTCGGTCCACGAGGACGTCCCCACCAGCACCGTCACCCCACCGGTCTACCCCATGTCGGGGCGAGGCGGCTTCCGCTCGCTCTCCGGTCACACGACGTCGCCAAGCGACGTCCTGTGACCGGAGAGCCCGTCGGCCCGGGGACCGGCCGCCCCCCCGGCCCCCATGGCAGAATGGCGCCATGGTCAGCACCGTGACCCGCGAGCGCGTCGAGCGGATGTCCCACCTCCTCAACCTGCTGAGCGAGCCGCACCGGCTCCAGATCCTGCGCCAGCTCCGGGCCGGCGCCCGGCCGGCGGGGTTCCTGGCCAAGGCGGTGGGGGTCTCGCCGTCGCTGGCCTCCCACCACCTGGCGGTGCTCGTCGACGCCGGCCTGGTGACCCGCCGCCATGTCGGGACCTTCGTCTGCTACGCCGCCGACCGGGCTCGGGTGAAGGCGCTGCACCGGGAGCTCGGTCGCCTGGCGGGGGCGCTGGTGCCCGACGAGGACGGCGAGGCCAGCGTGCCGTGCTGATCCGCGCCGCCCCCCACCGCCGTACTGATCGGTGACCGACGTCCGGCCCCGGCCCGCACACCGACCCGACGAGGACGGCGAGGCCAGCGCACCGTGCTGATCCGCGCCGCCCCTCACCGCCGTACTTGTCGGTGACCGACGTCCGGCCCCGACCGGCACACCGACCCGACGAGGAGCGCCGACGCCCATGAGCCGGACCGTGCCCGACGGCGAGCTCGATCGCCGCCTCGCTGCCGTGGTCGCCGCCCAGCTGGACGTGGAGTCGATGCGGCTCCATCCCGGTGCCCGCCTCGGCGAGGACCTCTGCGTCGACTCGCTGGCGGCGCTGGAGCTGGGCCTGGTGATCGAGGACGAGTTCGACATCGCCATCGCCGAGGAGCAGCGTGAGCGGATCCGGACCTACGGCGACATCAGGGCCATCGTCGAGAGCCTGGTGTCCGAGCGGGACGACGGGTCCTCCCCATGAGCGCCCAGGCGTACGCTGGAAGCGGCCCGGGTGGTGGAACGGGAGACACGGAGGCCTTAAAAGCCTCGGTCCGAGAGGGCGTGCGGGTTCGAATCCCGCCCCGGGCACGTAGAGGTCTGCAGGTGGTCCGCGGCTAGAGGATCTCCAGCCCGCTGACCCCGGGCCGGTCGGCGAAGCCGGCCAGGGTGGTGTCGAGGCTGGCCCCCGGCTCGGGCTTGAGGTCGGCCTCCAGCACCCTGCCGTCGTCGGTGGTCCGTACCGACACCGACTTGACCGCCACCCGCTCGAGGTCGTGCAGCGCCGAGACGAGGGCGCCCACGTCGGCGTCGGGCTCCACGCGGATGGTCACGGTCCGGCGGTGGGAGGACAGGTAGGTGCTGGCCCACCGCCGGGGCGCTCGCAGCGCGACCAGGGAGACCAGCACCGCCACCGCCGTCAGCACCGCCGCTCCGTAGGCGGTGACGCCCACCGCCAGGCCGATGGCCGAGACCACCCACAGGCTGGCGGCGGTGGTCAGCCCCCGGACCGCGCCCCGGGTCTTGACGATGGTGCCGGCGCCGAGGAAGCCGATCCCCACCACCACCTGGGAGGCCACCCGGGTGACGTCGACCTGGACGTTGGTGGCGGCCCTCTCGCCCACGAAGCGGTCGAAGCCGTCCACCGAGAGGATCCCGAACAGGGCTGCGCCCAGGGCCACGGTGGTGTGGGTCCGGAACCCGGCGGGGTGCCCGTCGACCTCGCGCTCCAGACCGATGAGCCCTCCGAGGACGAGGGCCAGGAGGATCCGGCCGGAGAAGCCCACCAGCTCGCTGTCGATGGGACGATTGTCGCACGTGGGCCGTGGCCCGGGCATGGAACGACCGGCCCTCCCCCGACGTCAGAGGAGTGTGGGGACCGGAGAGGGAGGCGACCGCCTCAGGGGTCTGAGGAGCAAGTGAACCGGGCTCGCCTGGCGGCCCTGGGGACCACGGTGGCGGTGGTGGGCGTGACCGGGGCGGCCTACGCCCTCACCTCCCTCCCCGGCCGAGGGGCGGGACCGCCCGTGACCACCACCACCACCACCATCGCCGCGCCCGTCACCACCGATGCCCCGACCACCCTGGCCCCGCCCACGGCGCCTCCAGAGACCACGACCACCACCGAGGCCCGCCCGGACCCCGGTGGCCTCGCCCGGGGGGCGGAAGGTGTCGAGGTGGCCGCGCTCCAGCGGCGGCTGGCGGAGCTGCGCTTCGACCCAGGTCCCGTCGACGGGGTGTTCGGGACGGCCACCACCTACGCGGTCTGGGCGTTCCAGAAGCTCCAGGGCATGGAGCCCACCGGCGTGGTCACCCCCCAGGTGTCGGCGGCCCTCGCCGCCCCGGTCCTCCCCCGGCCCCAGGTGCCCGACGGGGGGGCCGAGCGCGTGGAGATCGACCTGCCCCGCCAGCTCCTCTCCGTCTACCAGGGCGGCGAGCTGCGCCTGATCACCCACATGTCGAGCGGCAACGGGCAGCGCTACTGCGCCGGCGGTGTGTGCGGCACGGCCCGGACCCCGGTGGGGTCCTTCCGGTTCTCGTGGCGGTACCCGGGCTGGCGGATCTCCCGGCTGGGCAAGCTCTACAACCCGGTGTACTTCACCGCCAGTGGCATCGCCGTGCACGGCTCCCCTTCGGTGCCGACCCACCCGGCGTCCCACGGCTGCGTCCGGATCCCCATGCACATCGGGGAGTACTTCCCGAGCCTGGTGGCCAGGGGTGACCCGGTCTACGTGCTCGACGGCACCACCCCGGTCGGGCCGGCCCCGCCACCGGCGCCCGACCTCGCGCCGCCTCCGGCGGATCCCCCCACCGAGCCGGACACGGGCGCGGTGGCGCCCGAGCCCCCTGCCTCCCCGCCCCCTCCGCCCTCGACGGCACCGACCGCGCCCGCCCCTCCAACCTCGGCGCCGCCCGAGCCGCCGC
>JBOGHU010000051.1:0-20473 GCA_050742255.1 Acidimicrobiales bacterium | reverse complement strand
GATCGAGACCGGCCAGGCCGGGGCGGCGGCAACCGGGGCCGAGCAGGACGCGAAGGAAACGGTCCGGCCGGGCTGAAGCTCCCCTGCGCCATCAGCGGATCAGCAGCTCCCGCAGGTGCTCGAGCAGGCCCTGCGAGGCCTCTTCAGCCAGGTCGAGAACGAGCTCGAAGCCCTGCTCGTCGCCGTAATACGGATCCGGAACCTCGCGCAGCGCGGCGCCGCCGCTGAAATCCATGAAGAGCCTGAGCTTGTGCGCGTGCCGGGACGGGCACAGGCGCTTCAGCGCGCGCAGGTTCGTCTCGTCCATCGCCAGCACGTAATCGAACTCGCTGAAGTCGGCCGCGCTGACCTGGCGCCCGCGCAGCCCACTGAGATCGTATCCGCGGCGCCCCGCCGCCCGCTGCGCGCGCGGGTCGGGCGAATCGCCGATGTGGTAGTCGTGCGTTCCGGCCGAATCGATCGCGATGCGCCCGTCGAGTCCCGCCTGCGCGACGCGCTGCCGGAACACGCCCTCGGCCATCGGCGAGCGGCAGAGGTTGCCCATGCACACGAACAGCACCTTGATCCGCGGCCGGCTCATTCCATTGCGCCCATGAAGAGTCTTTCCTTCAGCGCCTTCAGCTGATCGCGCAGCTGCGCCGCGCGCTCGAACTCGAGGTTGCGCGCGGCATCCATCAACGCCTTCTCGAGCTGCTTCACTTCCCGCGTCAGCGTCTTCTCGTCCATGGCCTCGTAACGGGCCCGCGCCTGCGCCGCCTTCAGCTCGCTGCGCGCTTCCTCGTGGTCGTACACCCCTTCGATGATGTCCTTCACGCGCTTGGTGACGCCCTTGGGCGTGATGCCTCGCGCGGCGTTATACGCCAGCTGCTTGCCGCGCCTGCGGTCGGTTTCGTCGATCGCGCGCCGCATCGAGTCGGTCACGGTGTCCCCGTAGAGGATGGCAGTGCCGTTGACGTGTCGCGCGGCGCGCCCGATGGTCTGGATCAGCGAGCGCTCCGAGCGCAGGAAGCCCTCCTTGTCGGCGTCGAGGATGGCCACCAGCGACACCTCGGGCAGGTCCAGCCCCTCCCGCAGGAGGTTGATGCCCACCAGCACGTCGAACTCACCCAGCCGCAGGGCCCGCACGATCTCGATGCGCTCGATGGTGTCGACGTTGGAGTGCAGGTACCGGACGCGCAGGCCCTGCTCGAGGAGGTAGTCGGTCAGGTCCTCGGCCATCTTCTTGGTCAGGGTCGTGACCAGGGTGCGCTGGCCCTGCTCGACCCGACGCCCGATCTCCTCCATCAGGTCGTCGATCTGGCCCCGGGTGGGCTTGACGACCACCTCGGGATCGACCAGGCCGGTGGGACGGACGATCTGCTCCACCACCTGCTCGGAGTGGGCCAGCTCCCAAGGGCCCGGCGTGGCCGAGAGGAAGAGGCACTGGTGGGTGCGCTCGAGGAACTCCTCGAAGCGCAGGGGGCGGTTGTCGGCAGCCGAGGGCAGGCGGAAGCCGTGCTCGATCAGGGTCTCCTTGCGGGAACGGTCCCCCTCGTACTGGCCGTGGAGCTGGGGGATGGTCACGTGGCTCTCGTCCAGGACGACGAGGAAGTCGCCGGGGAAGAAGTCGAGCAGGGTGTGGGGGGCCGTACCGGACCCCCGGCCGTCGATGGGGGCGGCGTAGTTCTCGATGCCGTTGCACACCCCGACCTCGGCCATCATCTCCAGGTCGTACTCGGTGCGCATGCGCAGGCGCTGGGCCTCAAGCAGCTTGCCCTCCGACTCGAACCAGGCCAACCGCTCGGCCAGCTCCGCCTCGATGCGCGCCATGGCCGCCTTCATCCGCTCCTCGCTGGCCACGTAGTGGCTGGCGGGGAAGACGACCAGCTCCGCCACCTCCTCCAGCCGCTCGCCGGTCAGCGGATCGACCCGGGTGATCCGCTCGATCTCGTCGCCGAACAGCTCGATGCGCACCGCCGTCTCCTCGTAGGCGGGGTGGAGCTCGATGGTGTCGCCCCGCACCCGGAACCGGCCCCGGGCCAGGTTCAGGTCGTTGCGCTCGTAGTACATGTCGACCAACCGGGTCAGGATCGACCGCTGATCGCTCTCCTCACCGGTGCGGGCGACCAGCAGCTTCCGCTCGTACTCCTCGGGGGAGCCCAGGCCGTATATGCACGACACCGAGGCCACCACGATCACGTCCCGGCGGGTCAGCAGGGCGGAGGTGGCCGAGTGGCGCAGCCGGTCGACCTCGTCGTTGATGGTCGAGTCCTTCTCGATGTAGGTGTCGCTGGAGGGCATGTAGGCCTCGGGCTGGTAGTAGTCGTAGTAGCTCACGAAGTACTCCACCCGGTTGCGGGGGAACAGCTCCCGCAGCTCGTTGGCGAGCTGGGCGGCCAGCGACTTGTTGGGGGCGATCACCAGCGTGGGGCGCTGGACGACCTCGATGGTCCAGGCGACGGTGGCCGACTTGCCGCTGCCGGTGATGCCCAGCAGGGTCTGGAAGCGGGCGCCCTCGGCCACGCCCCGGGCCAGCGCCTCGATCGCCCGGGGCTGGTCGCCCGCCGGCGAGAGCTCGGAGACGACCTGGAACGGGGGCACGCCCGCCGATGGTACCGGGAAGGCCGGAGCCGGAGCCCGGCCCCTACCGTGTCGGCAGCGACTCGATCCACGCCCAGGCCCGGTCCACCCCGGCCTCCAGCTCGGCGAGCGAGCCGGAGTTGTCGATGACGTGGTCGGCCCGGGCCAGGCGCTCGGCCCGAGTGGCCTGGGCGCGGATGCGGGCCCGGACCTGCTCGGCAGCCATCCCCTGCCGCTCGACCAGGCGGGCCACGGCCGTCTCCTCGGCGCAGTCGACCACGACCACCCCGTCGACCTCGTAGCGACCCGTCTCCACCAGCAGGGGAACGACCAGGACCACGACGCGGTCGGTGCCGGCGTGGGCTGCCACCCGGTGCCTGATGACCTCGGCCACCGCCGGGTGGACCAGGGCCTCGAGGTCGCCACGGGCGACTGGGTCGGCGAACACGACCTGGGCCAGCGCCGCCCGGTCGAGGGTGCCGTCGGGGGCCAGGACGCCCGGCCCGAAGCGGCCCACGATGGCGTCGAAGGCCGCCCGCCCTGGCTCCTGCAGCTCCCGGACGACGGCGTCGGCGTCGAGGACCACCGCCCCACGCCCGTCGAGGAGGGCGGCGACGGTGGACTTGCCCGAACCGATGCCCCCGGTGAGGCCGACGACGGTCACACCCGCCCCCCACCGACCCACGTAGTGGAGCCGGGCTCCCGGCTCACACCCGGGGCGGCCTCCCCCGGCTCACCCTCCGAGGGGCGGCTCCCCGCCCTGCTCGCCCTCCCCGTCCCCGCCCTCGATCTCCTCGTAGTACTCGGCCCAGGCCGACTCGGTGGCGGGGCCGGCATCGTCGGGGGCGCCGCCGATGTACTTGCCCTCCTCGTCGTAGGCGTGCTCCCCGAAGTGCTGCTGGTACTCGGGGGCCACCACCCCGCCCTCGGCCGCCTGCTTGATGGACAGGCTGATGCGCCGCCGGTTGAGGTCTAGATCGATGATCTTCACCCAGAGCTCCTCGCCCGGGGTGACCACCTCCTCGGGGAGGTCTATGTGCTCCACGCTCAGCTCCGAGATGTGGACCAGGCCCTCGATCCCCTCTCCCACCTGGAGGAAGGCGCCGAAGGGGACCAGCTTGGTCACCCGGCCGTAGACGAGCTCGCCCACCCGGTGGTTGGTGGCGAACTCCTGCCACGGGTCCTGCTGGGTGGCCTTCAGCGAGAGGCTGATCCGCTCCTTGTCGAAGTCGACGTCGAGCACCTGGACCTCGATCTCGTCGCCCACCGAGACCACCGAGCCCGGGTGGTCGACGTGCTTCCACGACAGCTCGGACACGTGCACCAGGCCGTCCATCCCCCCGAGGTCGACGAAGGCGCCGAAGTTGACGACCGAGGAGACGGTGCCCTTGCGCACCTCGCCCGGCTTGAGGTTGGCCAGGAACTCCTCCCGCTGCTCCCGCTGGGTCTCCTCCAGCCACGCCCGCCGGGAGAGCACCACGTTGTTCCGGTTCTTGTCGAGCTCGATGATCTTGGCCTCGAGGGTGCGGCCCACGTAGGGCTGGAGGTCCCGGACGCGCCGCAGCTCGACCAGCGAGGCCGGGAGGAAGCCGCGGAGCCCGATGTCGACGATGAGCCCGCCCTTGACCACCTCGATCACCGGTCCCGCCACCATCCCCTCGGTCTCCTTGACCTGCTCGATGGTGCCCCACGCCCGCTCGTACTGGGCCCGCTTCTTGGACAGGACCAGCCGCCCCTCCTTGTCCTCCTTCTGGAGCACCAGAGCCTCGATCTTGTCGCCGGTGGAGACGATCTCGCCGGGATGGACGTCCTTTCGGATGGACAGCTCCCGGGCGGGTATGACCCCCTCGGACTTGAAGCCGATGTCGAGCAGGACCTCGTCGACGTCGACCTTGACGACCGTGCCGGCGACGATGTCGCCCTCGTCGAACTCCACGATGGTGCCGGCGATGGCGTCGTCGAGGGACATCCCGCCCAGGTCGTCGCTCACGACCTGGCGGGGCACGTAGGCGTCGGGGTCGCCCCCGGGAGCGGTGGGCTCGGTGGGCTCGGTGGCCTCAGGGCCGGGGGTGCCAGGGCCGGGGGTGCCAGGGGTGGGATCGGACGGGAGTTGCTCGGACATCGGTTGGGGATCGCCTTCTCGGTCTGAAGTGCTGCGCCGGGGGTCGCCGGCAGGACGAGACCCCGAGGGACGGGGTCTCCCGCCAGTGTACTTCGACCAGGAAGGCCGCGCGCGACAGCCTCGATCAGCCCTTGGCGTCGGCCCAGCTCGGGCCGAAGGCCAAGTCCACCTCCAGGGGGACCGACAGCTCACAGGCCGACTCCATGGTCGCCCGCACCACCTCGGCCACGTCGTCCCGCTCGGGGGGCTGCACCTCGAGGATCACCTCGTCGTGGACCTGGAGGATGAGCCGGCTGGCCCCGCCGTGGCCCTCGAGGGCGCGATCGAGGTTGACCAGAGCCAGCTTGAAGATGTCGGCGGCGAGGCCCTGGATCCCTGCGTTCATGGCCTGGCGCTCCCCCGCCTGGCGGACCCTGAAGTTGGGTGACGCCAGCTCGGGGATGGGGCGGCGCCGGCCCATGAGGGTCTCGGTGTAGCCCCGGCGCCGGGCCTCGGCCACGGTGGCCTGCATGTAGTCCCGCACGTTGGGGAAGGCGGCGAAGTAGGCGTCGAGGATGGCCTGGGCCTCGGGCACGGGCACGCTCAGGCGCTGGGCCAGGCCGTAGGACTCCATCCCGTAGGCCAGGCCGTAGGAGACCATCTTGGCCCTGGCCCGTTGCTCGGGCCGCACGTCGGCCAGCTCCAGGCCGAAGACCCGGGCCGCGGTGGTGGCGTGGATGTCCTGGCCCGACTCGAAGGCGGCGATCAGGCCGGGGTCGCCGGCCAGGTGGGCGATGACCCGCAGCTCGATCTGGTTGTAGTCGGCGACCAGCAGCTCGTATCCCGGGGCGGCGACGAAGGCGCGCCGGAACTGGCGGCCCTCCTCGGTGCGCACCGGGATGTTGTGGAGGTTGGGCTGGTCGGAGCTGAGCCTCCCGGTGCGGGCCACCGTCTGGTTGAACACGGCGTGGATCCGCCCGTCGGGGCCGACCTCGGCGATCAGCCCCTCTCCGTAGGTGGAGCGCAGCTTCTCCACCTCCCGGTACCGCAGCAGCAGCTCGACGACGGGGTGCTGGCCCCGGAGCCTCTCCAGCGACGCGGCGTCGGTGGAGAAGCCGGTCTTGGTCCGCTTCTGGGGAGCGAGGCCCAGCTTGTCGAAGAGCACGGCCCGGAGCTGGGGGGTGGAGTTGACCTTGAACTCCTCCCCCACCGCGACCTGGATCTGGACCTCCAGCTCGACGACCTCGGCGGCCAGCCGCTGGTTGAGGCCCCGCAGCCACTCCACGTCCACGGCCACGCCCACCTCCTCCATCCGGGCCAGGACCCGGATGAGCGGTCGCTCCACCGTGTCGTAGAGCTCCCGCAGGCCCTGGGCGGCCAGCGCCTCGGTGACGGCCGGGGAGAGGCGGGCGACGGCGACGGCGAAACGCCCCGTCTCGGTGGCCAGGTCGTCGCCCGCCCCGTCGAGGTCGAGCCGGCCCTCGACGGCGGCCGACGCCTTGAGCTCGAAGCCCACGTAGCGCAGCACCAGGTCCTCGAGCAGGTAGCCGGCCTCGGCCGGGTCCAGCAGGTAGCAGGCCACCTCGGTGTCGAGGTCGAGGGTGCGGACGTCGAGGCCCAGCTCCGACAGCCCCCGCACCAGCGCCTTGCCGCCGTGGACGTCGAGGGGACGTCCCGTCTCGGCCACCAGGCGGCCCAGCGCCGCCAGGACCTCGCCGTGGGCCAGCAGCTCGCCCGGGAGCCACGCCGCTTCCCCGGGGTCGACCTGGGTGACCAGGGCCAGCCCCGCCAGGGGCGAGCGTCCCGGCCCCCCCGACCACGCCGCCGCCACCGCCAGCGACGCCTCCCGGTCGGCGGCCAGGCGGTGGACCAGCTCCACCGCCGCCGCTGGCGAGGTCAGCTCGGTCACCCCGCACTCCAGGGAGCCGACCGAGTCGGGTCGCAGCAGGGTGCCGTCGTCGACCGCCTCGGCCAGGCGCTCGTAGAGGGTGCGGAACTCCAGGAAGTTGAAGAGCGACCGGACCGCCTCGGGGTCGAACGACCGGCGGGCCAGCGCCTCGGGACCGACCTCCAGGGGAAGGTCCCGGGCCAGCACCATGACCGCGGCGTGACGCCGCACCTGGTCCTCGTGCTGGGCCAGGTTGTGGCGCAGCCGGGGGGTGTGCTCCTCCACGTGGGCGAAGACCCCGTCCAGCCCGCCGTAGGTGGTGATCAGCCTGGCCGCGGTCTTGTCGCCGACCCCGGGCACGCCGGCCAGGTTGTCGGACGGGTCGCCCCGGAGGGCGGCGAACTCGGGGTACTGGGCCGGCGTCACCCCCGTCCGCGCCACCACCGCCGCCTCGTCGTAGAGGACGTAGTCGCTCACCCCGCGGCGGTTGTAGAGGACCCTCACCAACGGGTCCTCCACGAGCTGGTAGGTGTCCCGGTCGCCGGTGACGATGAGGACCTCGTCCCCCCGGTCCCGGGCCTGGCTGGCCAGGGTGGCGATGACGTCGTCGGCCTCGTAGCCCACCATCTCGAAGGTGGGGACGGCCAGCACCTCCAGCACCCGGCGCACCAGGCCGATCTGCTGGCGCAGGATGTCGGGGGCCTCCTCCCGCTGGGCCTTGTAGGTGGGGACCTCGGCGTGGCGGAAGGTGGGCTCGGGCCGGTCGAAGGCAGCCGCCACCGCCTGGGGCCGGTGGTCCCTCAGCAGGTTGATCAGCATGGAGGTGAACCCGAAGACGGCGTTGGTCACCTGCCCCGAGGAGGTGGCCATGTCGGTGGGCAGGGCGAAGAACGCCCGGTAGGTCAGGGAGTTGCCGTCCAGCAGGAGCAGCCGGGCCACGGCGTCGAGCGTACGACGAAAGGCCCCTCGGTTGGCCGAGGCCCTAGGGGGACAGCTCGCCGTCGATGACCTTCTGGGCCACCGCCCTCATGAGCATGCGCTCCCGCATGGCCGTCTGCTGGATGAACGAGAAGGCGTCTCGCTCGGTGAGCCGGTGGCGGTCCATCAGGATGCCCTTGGCCCGGTCGACCACGCGCCGGGTCTCGAGCTGGCCCTCGAGGGCCTGGACCTTGGCCTCCTGGGCCAGCATGTCCCGGAACCGCCCCAGGGCCACCTCGACGGCGGGCAGCAGGTCGGTCCGCTGGAACGGCTTGACCAGGTAGCCGAGAGCGCCCGCGTCGCGGGCCTGCTCGACCAGGTCGCGCTGGGAGAAGGCGGTCAGGATCAGCACCGCCGCCCGGCGCTCGGCGACGATCTCCCGGGCCGCAGACAGGCCGTCCCGCCCGGGCATCTTGATGTCGAGGATGGCCAGGTCGGGCTGGTGCTCCCGCACCAGGGCGACCGCCTCGTCCCCCCGCCCGGTCTCGCCGACGACCTCGTACCCCTCCTCCTCGAGGATCTCCTTGAGGTCGAGCCGGATGATCGCCTCGTCCTCGGCGATCACCACGCGAACGGCCACGGCCATGTCTCTCCGCCCCTCGACCTTCCTCAGCGCACGTCGGCGACGAGGCGGTCGAGGAGGTCATCCTGGGCCCGCTGGAGCTTGGCCAGCTGGGCGACGACGTCGGCCCGGTGCCGAGCCATGGCATCGGCGTGGCGCTGGGCCTCCTGGTGCTCCCGGGTGGCCACCGGGGTCTCGGAGACCAGCGCCCGCAGGCGGGCCTGGTCCGCCACCTCGCTGAGGGCGGCCAGCTGCTCGTCGATCACGCCCAGCTCGTCGCCCAGGCTCCGCAGGCGCTCCGCCGTCTCGAAGAGCCTCCGCTCGAGCAGTGCCCGGAACATGACCGGAGTCTACGACCCCCGAAACCCCTCCGGAACCGGGCACCGCCACCAGTGGGAGCGGGGTTACCGTGCCCCCGTGGACATCGACCCGGCCCCCTGGAGCGTCGACGACCGCTACGAGGACGCCGCCCGGCGCCGGCGGGTCGTCCCCCCGGGCTCGCTCGAGGCCATCGTCGCCGCCATGGGGGCCTCCGCCACCCGGCGCCGACCGCCGCCGGGCCCGCCGCTGCGCGTCATCCGGGCAGGTGCGGCGACGCCGATCGCCGATCCCGTCGAGGTGGTCCTCGAGGACGGCACCGCTCTCGGCCGACGGGACGCCCTCCCCCCCGACCTGCCGTGTGGCTACCACGACCTCGTCCCCGCGGGCGACGGCGAACCCATCCGGCTGATCGTCAGCCCTGGTCGCTGCCGCCTCCCCCCTGGCGGGCGGACCTGGGGGTGGGCCATCCAGCTCTACGCGGCCCGCTCCCGGGCCAGCTGGGGCATCGGGGACCTGGCCGACCTCCGCCGGCTGACCCGGTGGGCCAGGGGCCAGGGGGCGGCGATGGTGGCCGTCAACCCCCTCCACGCCGGCGGGCCCGCCCTGCCCCGCCAGCGCAGCCCCTACTACCCGTCCAGCCGCCGGTTCCAGGAGCCCCTCTACCTCCGGGTGGAGGAGGTGCCCGGTGCGGCCCAGCTGGGAGACGACCTCAGCCGCCTGGCCACCGCCGGCCGCGCCCTCAACCGGGAGCGCCACATCGACCGCGACCGGGTCTGGCGGCTCAAGGCCGAGGCGCTGGAGGCATGCTTCGCCCGCTTCCCCACCGACCCCGCCTTCGACGCCTTCGGGGCCGAGCAGGGCGACGCCCTACGCGGGTTCGCCACCTTCTGCGCGATCGCCGAGGTCCACGGCAACGACTGGCGACGCTGGCCCGCCCCGCTGCGCCGGCCCGACGGGCCCGCCGTCTCCCGGCTGGCCCGGGAGCGGGCCCCCCGGGTGGCGTTCCACGCCTGGTTGCAGTGGCTGCTCGACGTCCAGGCCGGCGCCGGCACCCTGCCGGTGGTGCGGGACCTGGCCGTGGGGTTCGACCCGGGCGGGGCGGACGCGTGGGCCTGGCAGGACCTGCTGGCCCCGGGCATGCGGGCAGGAGCGCCGCCTGACCCCTTCAACACCCAGGGCCAGAACTGGGGGTTGCCCCCGTTCGTGCCCTGGAAGCTGAGGGCCGCCCGCTACGAGCCGATCATCCAGACCCTGCGGGCCAGCTTCCGCCATGCCGGAGGGCTCCGGGTGGACCACGTCATGGGGCTGTTCCGCCTGTTCTGGATCCCCGAGGGCGCCGGCCCCCACGCCGGTGCCTACGTCCGGTACCCCGCCGCGGAGCTGCTCGACATCCTGGCCCTGGAGAGCCACCGCTCCGGGGCGTTCGTGGTGGGCGAGGACCTGGGCACCGTCGAGGACGCGGTGCGGGCCGAGCTGGCCCGGCGGGACATCCTCTCCTACCGGGTGCTGTGGTTCGAGACGGAGCCACCCGAGCGGTACCCTCTGAACTCCCTGGCCGCGGCGACCACCCACGACCTCCCCACCGTGTCGGGGATCTGGACCGGCGCCGATCTGTCGGCCCGGCGAGAGATCGGGCTCCCGCCCAACCCGGCAGGGGCGGCCGAGATGCGCCGGCGGCTCTCCGAGCGCACCGGCCTGCACGACGGCGCCGCCGTGGAAGCGGTCATCCGAGCCGCCTACAGGGCCCTGGCCCGGGCTCCGTCGAGGGTCGTGGTGGCCACCCTCGACGACGCCCTGGGGGTGCGGGAGCGGCCCAACATGCCCGGCACGGTCCACGCCTGGCCGAACTGGTCGCTGGGCCTGCCCGTCCCCCTCGAGGAGGTGGAGCGCCACCCCGGCGCCATCGCCCTGGCCGGCGTGATGGCCGGCGAGCGGCCCCGGTAGCCTGCGGCGGTGCTCGTCGAGCCGCTGGCGCTCTGGGTGGCCCGGACCAACGCCTGGATCGTCGCCCCCTCGGGGCCGGGCGGAGCGTGCGTCCTCGTCGACGCCCCACCGGAGCCGAGCGCCCTGCTCGGCCGGCTGGCGGAGCTCGACCTGCGTCTGGTGGCGCTCCTCAGCACCCATGGCCACATCGACCACGTCGGGGGGATCAGCACCGTCGTGAGGGCCCAGGGGCACCCGGTGCCGGTCCACATCCACGAGCGCGACCGTCACATGCTCCTGGACCCCCGCGCCGCCGCCGGGTCCCTGGCGGCGTTCCTCGACGACCTCCACCTCGACCCTCCCGAGATCGTCGGCGGCCTCGACCACGGGACGGTGGTATCGGGGGCCGGCATGCGCTTCACCGCCATCCACACCCCCGGGCACACCCCGGGGTCGGTGTGCCTGCGCCTCGACGTCGAGGGCGAGCTTCCGCTGCTGTTCACCGGCGACCACCTCCTCGCCGGCTCGGTCGGGCGGACCGACCTGCCGGGGGGGTCCTTCGAGCAGCTCATGGCCTCGATGGCCGAGCGGATCCTGCCCCTCCCCGACGACCTGGCGGTCCTCCCCGGGCACGGCCCCGCCACGACCCTCGGCCGGGAGCGAGCGACCAACCCGTTCCTGGCGGGGCTGCCGGCGGGCTGAGCACCCGGCGTGGAGAGGCAGACCAGCCCCCCGGCAGGTGACGTCACCACAGGCGGCGCCGGCGGGACCCCCCCACCCGAGGGGGTCGGCCCACCGCCTGGGACCGCCCGCTCCCGACGTGCTCGCCGCATCGCCGTGGGCGCCCTCGTGGCCGCCCTGGCCGCCACCAGCGGTGGCTGGTACTGGAGCGACGGCGCCGCCGACCGCCGCACCTCGGAGGTGACGGCCGGCCTGGAGGCGACCCGTCGGCAGGTGCGGGCCCTCGAGGAGCGGGTGAGGGAGCTGGAGGCGGTGCTGGAGCAGCCGGCGCTGCCCGAGACCGCGGCCGCCGCCAAGGCCTCCGTCTTCACCGTCACCACCGCCTTCGGCGTCGGCTCGGGCTGGGTGGCCAAGGCGGGTGACGGGCGGTCCCTGCTCGTGACCAACCACCACGTCGTCGAGGGCGCCGTCGAGCAGGGTCAGGGTGAGGTGATGGTGACCCAGGACGGCCGCTCGCTGGTGGGCCGCGTCGCCGAGGTCAGCCCGCCTGACGACCTGGCGCTGGTGGCGGTGGACCAGGAGCTCCCGGCGCTCCCCATCGCCGCGTCCGATCCCCGGATCGGCGACGCGGTCATCGTGGTCGGCTCACCGCTGGGGCTCGACCAGAGCGTGGTCACCGGCATCGTCTCGGCACGCCGGGGCGACAGCCTCCAGCTCTCCGCTCCGCTCAACCCCGGCAACAGCGGTGGTCCGGTCCTCAACGAGGGGGGCGAGGTCGTAGGGGTCGTGGTGCGCAAGGCGGTGCAGGAGCCCTCCGAGGGCCTCGGGTTCGCCATCCCGGTGGCCACGGTGTGCGCCGTCCTCCCCGCCTGTTAGCCCGGATGGCCGGTGGGTCCGCCGGGCCGGGGTTTCGGCCAACCGGGTTGAAGCAGCGCCGGGGTGGTGGGGCTCGTCGGGTGGCGCCGGCTCGGGTGGGGGCGCCGCCGCCGGGCCAGTGGGTGGGAAGGTGCAGGGTGGAACTGCCACCGGAGCGGGTGACGCGACCGGGCGGGGCGAGGAGCGGCGACGAAGCGTCTTGTGGCACACGAGCGGTCGGCCGAGCCCGACGCCGCCCACCCAGCGGGGGGGCAGGTGTGGGCGGTGACGTTCGAGTCGAGCGGGCTTGATCAGGGGGCGTCACGGTCCGGACCGGACGACCGGGGTGCGGGCCGACGAGTTGTACGAGCGTGCCCTGCGCGACGTGCTGGCCAGGGACCTCGCTGTGTGGCGGCCGCCATAGGAGACGTGGCGCCTTCTGGATGAGGCGACGCGAGCGACGCCGCGCCGGGAGCACATGGAGGCGGTCGTCGCCGGCGTACTGGCCCTTGCCGTCGCCACGGCGAGTGGTGCCGCCCCGACGACGCAGGCGCAGCGTGACCTCGCGTCTTCGTCGGCCAGACTCCGCACAAGGTCGACGAGGAGCCGCTCGGCGAGACCCCGCAAGACCTCAGCCCCGGGCTCTGCACCCAGCGAGGCCCGGTGGACCGTCGTCAGCGTCCTGACCCGCTGGTGCTCTGGGCGCGCCGCTCGTCGAGGGCAAGCTCTCCGAACGACCCGACCAACAAGGAGACCATGTTGGAGCGCACCGCCTATGTGATGACCATCTGGTTATCGTTCACGACATCTGGCAAATGCTCCAACGGTCGCGGACGTCTCAGCAAGGAGAGACGGCATGGGAACACGCTTCTGCACGTTGGCTGAGCGGCCCGAGCTCGCCGCGCACGGCATCCCTGACGAGCTGGTCTGGCGCGAGTACAGCCGGCACGGCGAGGTCGCCAGCCCGCTGCGGCGGGCAGCCAATGAGGCACTGCTCGCCGGGCGCGCCCGCCGGCTGGTGGAGCTGGGCTCGCCACCGGTGAAGGCGGGTTCGATCTGGACTCCCATGCCATCCGCCACCACGGTGACGGCGCTCCCCGCGCCATCACGTGCATGCCAACGCCCACGTGACCAAGGCCGAACAGGCCCGGCGCTGAGGCGTACCCGGCGGTGTCCCGGCCGGGGCTCGGCGCTCTCGAGTGGTGCCCCATGGCGGGGGTTGACGAGCCACGCGCTGTAGCCCGCATGTGCCGGTCACGGGACTCGATAACCGCACGATGAGGGCCGGGAACGCGGCCTCCCCCTGGCGAAGCCCGAGGACTCGGGTTGAGCTACGCGGGACGGGCGCCGGCGGGGAGCCAGGCGTCGCGCGTATGTTTGCCCTGGGTCCACCATCACTAGGCTGCGGTCGCGTACGTTCATTCGAGGAGGTCTGCGATGCAGGAGCGTCGGCGAACGACAACCTCGAATTTCGGGGTATCTCGTCGAGAGAACCACGACGCGTCGGCGTTCTATGAGCGCTTCCACGCGCCGGATCTCTCGGACGACGCGATGGTGCTCGCCCCGAAGCCAGTGGCCGACCCGTTCATCTGCGGCGACGCAGGTTCGATGGAGGCAATCGAGGATGGCTCTGTCGCTCTGGTCGTCACCTCACCTCCCTACTTCGCGGGCAAGCACTACGAGGAAGAGCTCGAGCGGAAAGGAGTCCCGTCCTCCTATCTCGAGTACCTGCAACTGCTGAGAGACGTATTCGCAGAGTGCTCACGCAAGCTCGAGCCCGGCGGCCGGATCGCGGTCAACGTAGCCAACCTGGGCCGAAAGCCCTACCGCAGCCTCTCGGCTGACGTCATCCGGATCCTGCAGGACGACCTCGGCCTGCTTCTGCGCGGCGAGCTCATCTGGCAGAAGGGCGAAGGCGCCAGCGGCTCGTGCGCCTGGGGTTCCTTCCGCAGCGCCGCCAACCCCGTTCTCCGCGACATAACGGAGCGCGTGGTCATCGCCAGCAAGGGCCGCTTCGATCGGGCCCGCTCAGTGAAGCACCGTGCCGCCGAGGGCCTCCCCCACGAGAGCACCCTCATGACTGAGGACTTCATGGCGCTCACCCTTGATGTCTGGGACATTCCGCCCGAGAGCGCCCGACGAGTCGGCCACCCGGCACCGTTCCCAGTCGAATTGCCCGAGCACCTCATCCGCCTCTACACGTTCAAAGGCGACCTGGTCCTCGACCCCTTCATGGGCAGTGGCTCGGCGCTTGTCGCCGCTGCCCGCCTCCATCGTCGATATGTCGGTTATGACCTTGACGACGCCTACGTGCAAATCGCTCGCCGACGCGTCGCCGAGGCCTTGGTGCCCGACGACGCCGTCCCGACCGACCGTCCACTGCGTCGAGAGCTGGCAGCGGCCCCTCTCGAGGACGACCCCAGCGAGGACCTCCAGAGTCGGGCAACGCGCGAAGGGAAGGCGGCTCAGAAGCTGGCCGAAGAGGTACTTGCCGACGCCGGCTTCATGATCACTGAACGAAACCAACGCATTCCGAAGACCGGCGTGACGGTTAACTTCGTTGCCACTGACGCCGAAGAGGCAACGTGGCTCTTCAATGTCTCCGGCGTGTTTACCAGCCATCGCGGAGGCCTGCTGAAGACCGACACGGTGTGGAAATCCCTCGGACATGCACACGCGCTGCGCGGTCGAATCCCCGGAGGAGCTCCGCTTGTCTTCCTCACAACACACCTTCCTCGACGACCGAGTGAAGGTGATACCGCCCTCCGTTCCGCTGGCCCGGATGCGTTCTTCGACGCGATCGAGATGCTCTCGGACGAAGGCCGCGCACGACTTCAGCTCTACGCCAAGGGCGGATACACCGACGATCCCCAGCTGGGCTTCTGGACACCCGCCGACCTGACGCGACGGAGCACCTGAGTGCCGCGTTCCGTTGCTCGTGCCGTAGTGCGGGACGATCCACCCACTCAAGCCAACACCCGCACATCGGGTCGCGAGGTTCCGGGAAACGCGCGGGAACCGTTGCGGGCCGCACTGCTGCACGAGCATTGGGGTGACGCCGTCGAACCCTGGATGAGGAACAGGGCCGGCGAGGTCGACGTCTATCCCTCTCACGATGTTCCCATTCCGCGCGATGTCGACCTCGCGGCTCACGAGTTGCAGTTCAGCCCGTTCTTCCAGGACTGATGCCATCCCGCCTCACCGAGATCACAGAGATCGCCACGGCCCTCGGGACGCTGGCACCAGACCTCGCCAGCGCCGTCGCCGCACGGCCGAGTCGGCTTCTGAATGTTGGCGACACCGTATGGTAAAGGCTCGTTGCGGCATACAACGCTGGCGACCACATGGCCTCGTTCGCAATGGGCTTCGCCAACGGCGTGGCGCTGCTACATGCTGACGATGGTTTGCGAGGCCGCCTACCCAGGCTCGTCGAGTGGAAAGGTCCGCATAGGCCACCTGGTGACAACATCATACCGGCTGATATTCGAATCGATCACGTCTATCAGGTGAGTTGCAAGTATCTGTCGAGAATCATGCACAACCCGGGTCCGGCACGGCTCTTCGACCGTCTCCTCGTTGGTGAGGAGCGAACCGGCACGGACTGGTTCGCCGTGGTCGCTCCCGCCGAGTACCAGCTCTTCTACGATGCGGTTCGGGACCACGTCGGTGGCGATGTGCCTGCCCTCGTAACTGATCTCACCGCAGTTCATCGTACAGCGCTAAGAGAGGCACTCCGGGCGAGAGCCCTCCCATCTCCTGTGCACCAGGCCTGGATGGCTCTGTCTACAGCAGTATCATCTGCTTCAGCAACTCGTTGGAGGGCGAATCTCCGGAGTCAGCGGATAAAACTGCGCCTCCTGTGGCGGCTCCTCCGTATTGCTGACGCGCCGTACTTCGTCTTGGGCATCGACGGAAGGAGCAATCTTCGCCTTCGGGTCGCCTCGGCCTGGGACTGGATACAGTCCTACGAGCTACGGTCGTTCGCGGTTGTAGAACGAGTCGCCGGCCAGCCTGAGGTGGGTTGGCGAGCTGTCGTACGGGAGCGGGCATCTGGCGCAGACATTGACGTTTACGGCCACGTCGAGGTCCGGTGGAGTCACGGACGGTTTCGTAGCTGTCCTGAAGCGAAGGTATACCTCGATGTCCCACACCTCACGGTACCTGGGTACTTTGAGCTTGAGTGATCGGGGACTGATGCAGTGTCTCGCTATTGCGCACCGGCGACGGTACCGCCAATGCCGGGGCCGGCTCTCCGGTCACTCCACGTCGCCCAGCGACGTCCAGCGACCGGAGAAGGAGGGAGCGCCCGATGGAGGCGGCCGAGCGATTGGAGGATCTGCCCGCCACCGAGGCGGCGCCTCCACATCAGGGTCAGGAGAGCATCGAATCAGCACTGGCGGTCCAGGTGAAGGGCTTGGGGTCGGCGTCGACGCTCGGGGACACGCCCCGACGGGGCGGGTCTGTCGGTCAGCTCCCCACCACACGCCCCCGAGCTGCCACCTCGTCGGCCAGCCGCGTCCGAGGGCATGAGCCCTCCCGGCGTCCGACCCTTGGGGCACCGCCATCACCACCCGATCGCGGAGCTGACCCGTCGTAGGCTCGTCGACATGTGTCGCAACATCACGACCCTGCGCGGGTTGCAGCCCGAAGCCACGGCGGCAGAGATCGAAGCGGCTGCCCGCCAATACGTGCGGAAGCTAGGCGGGGTCCAGTCGCCGTCGTCCCGGACCGAGCAGGCCGTCGAACGAGCGGTCCGGAAGGTCGTCGAAGCGACGACGGAGCTCCTCGACGAGCTGCCGCCCCGACGACGACCGCCGCCCACCCTGCCACCCCTTCGTCGCCTGACCTCCAGCGCGCGTTGACACGTCCCGGAACGGGTTTCTGTTCGACCCCACCAGGTGCACCATCGCCACGGCACCAAACCTGTGCCGCCGGCAGCATCGACGAGCTGCAAGCCGACCGGCTCGGCTCGGCTCGGCTCGGCTCGGCTCGGGGCGGGTTCGCACCCTTTCGAGCTCGGTGCCCGAGGTCGGTGCCCGGAGCGGGATTCGAACCCGCACGCCCTTGCGGACAATGGATTTTGAGTCCATCGCGTCTGCCGTTCCGCCACCCGGGCCCGGCCTGGCCCCAGAAGCGTACCGTTCCTGGCCCTGCCCCCTCCCCGCCACGGCCACCCGGGCGTCACCGAAGTGAAACCTTTCCGCTCCCGAGGCGGTCGAAGCGAGGACCGATGCCAAGGGGGTCCGTCCATGCTCGCGTTCACGTTTCCGGGACAGGGGTCGCAGCGGCCGGCCATGGGCGCGGCCTGGGTGGGCCACCCGTCCTGGCGGCTCGTCGAGGAGGCCTCCGAGGTGGCGGGGCGGGACCTGGCCCGGCTGCTCCTCGAGGCCGACGCCGACGAGCTGCGCCAGACCCGGAACGCCCAGGTGGCCACCTTCGTGGCCGGCCTGGTCGCCCACGACGCGGTGACCAGGGTCGGGGTGGAGCCGGCGGCCTGCGCCGGGCACAGCCTGGGCGAGTACACCGCTCTCGTGGCAGCCGGATCGCTGCCCTTCACCGACGCGGTCCGGGTGGTGGTGGCCCGGGCCGAGGCCATGCAGGAGGCGGCGGAGGCCAGCGCCGGCACCATTGCCGCCCTCATCGGCCTGGACGACGCCGATGCCGAGGCTGCCTGCCGGAAGGCCGACGGTGAGGTGTGGGTGGCCAACTTCAACGCCCCTGGCCAGGTGGTCGTGGCGGGGTCACCCCGGGCCGTCGCCGCCGCCGGCGAGGCGGCCAGGGGGCTGGGCGCCAAGAAGGTGCTCCCCGTCCCGGTGGAGGGTGCGTTCCACACGCCCCAGATGGCGCCCGCCGGTGAACCGCTCCTGGCTGCCCTGGCCAAAAGCGCCCTCCACCGGCCCCGGGTCCCCGTGGTCGCCAACGTCGACGCCCGCCGCCACACCGACCCCGACGAGTGGCGCCAGCTCCTGTCGGCCCAGCTGTGCAGCCCGGTGCGATGGCGCCAGAGCGTCCAGCGCCTCCACGACGACGGCGTGCGGACCTTCGTCGAGCTGGGCCCGGGCCAGGTCCTGACCCGCATCGCCAGGCGCAGCCTGCCCGGCGCCCAGGCCCTCTCGGTGTCGGAGCCACACCACGTCGACGACCTCCTCTCCGCCCTCGACGGCGAGGAGGGGGGGCTCAACGGCAACGCCGTCCACCCCGAGGGCGAGCACCTTTACATCGCCGAGCGGCTGGTCGTCAGCCCCGCCGCCGGCATCTTCCAGCCGGCCGAGCGGTGGCGGGACACCGAGGGACAGGTCGTGGACGTGGGCGAGGTGCTGGGGACGGTGAGCGGCACCGAGGTGCGGTCCCGCTTCGCCGGCGTGGTGATGGGCCTGATCGCCTTCGACGGCGAGCGGGTCACGACCAGCCAGCCCATCGCCTGGCTCCGCACCGCGTGACCCCCACCGGGGTGGCGCGGTGCCGTGGCCGGGCCACGCGGCCGTGACCGGAGCCGCCATCGTCGGGTGGGGTGCGGCACTGCCCGACACCGTCGTCACCAACGCCGAGTTCGAGGCCCGCCTCGACACCACCGACACCTGGATCACGGAGCGGACCGGCATCCGGGAGCGCCGCATCGGCGGCACCACCGGCGAGCTGGCCACCGTCGCCGCCCGTACCGCCCTCGAGGTCGCCGGCGCCGACCCTGCCACCGTCGACCTGCTGCTCCTGGCCACGACCACCCCCGACCAGCAGATGCCGGCCACCTCCTCGTCGGTCCAGGCGGCGTTGGGCCTGGGCGGCGGCGCCCTCGACGTCAACGCCGCCTGCTCGGGCTTCGTCTACGCCCTGGTCGCCGGCTCGGCCATGGTCGCGACGGGCGCGTCCCGGGTCCTGGTCATCGGCGCCGACGTGATCAGCCGGCTCATCGACCCCGACGACCGCGGCACCGCCGTGCTCTTCGGCGACGGCGCCGGCGCGGTGGTCCTCGACGCCGTCGAGGGCCCCGGGCAGCTCCTCGGCTGGGACCTGGGCTCTGACGGCGCCGCCCGCCACCTCCTCTACGCCGACCTGGGCGCGACCGCCCGGATGGACGGTCCGGAGCTGTTCCGCCGAGCGGTGCGGGTCATGGTCGACTCGTCGGAGATGGCGCTCAAGCGGGCCGGCCTCACCGCCGCCGACGTGGACCTCCTCGTCCCCCACCAGGCCAACGTCCGCATCATCGAGGCGGCCTGCACCCGCCTGGGCATCCCGGTGGAGCGGACGTCGGTGGTGCTCGACCGCACCGGCAACACCTCGGCGGCCTCCATCCCGATCGCTCTCACCAACGCCGTCCACACCGATCGGCTCACCGACGGCGACACCGTGCTCCTGGTGGGGTTCGGTGCCGGGATGACCTGGGCCAGCGCTGTCCTACGATGGGGCCGGTGAAGCCCGGTCGGGTCGTCCTGGTCACCGGCGGCAACCGCGGCATAGGCCTGGCCTGCGCCCAGGCCTTCGCCCGCCTCGGCGACCAGGTGGCGGTCACCTACCGCTCCAAGCCACCCCCGCCCGCCGGCGGGGGGGACGGGCTGCTCCCGGTCCGCTGCGACGTGACCTCCACCACCGAGGTCGAGGCCGCCTTCACCGAGGTCGAGGATCGCCTCGGCCCGGTGCAGGTGCTGGTGGCCAACGCCGGCCTGAACCGGGACGGCCTGGTCCTGCGGATGGACGACCGCGCCTTCACCGAGGTGGTCGACACCAACCTGGCCGGCGCCTACCGGGCGGCCAAGCGGGCCGTCGGCCCCATGGTGCGGGCCCGGCAGGGACGCCTCGTCTTCATGTCCTCGGTCGCCGGGCTCCTCGGGGTGGCCGGACAGGTCAACTACGCCGCCTCCAAGGCGGGGCTGGTCGGCCTGGCCCGGTCGCTGGCCCGGGAGCTGGCCTCGCGGGGCATCACCGCCAACGTGGTGGCCCCCGGCCCGGTGGAGACCGACATGACCGCCGCCCTCAGCGACAGCCGCCACAGGGAGATGGTCGCAGCAGTCCCCCTCGGCCGCTTCGCCACTCCCGACGAGGTGGCCGCGGCGGTCACGTTCCTGGCCTCACCCGAGGCCGCGTACATCACCGGTGCCGTGCTGCCCGTCGACGGTGGCCTCGGCATGGGTCACTGACCACCCCGCCCGGCAGGGCAGACACACGAGGAGTGCCAATGGCTGACGACGCCTTCGAGACCTTCAAGAGGTGCGCGGTGGAGGTGCTGCAGGTCTCCCCCGAGCAGGTGACCAAGGACGCCCGGTTCGGCGACGACCTCGACGCCGACAGCCTCGACCTGGCCGAGCTGGTCATGGCGCTGGAGGACGAGTTCGACATCACCGTCGAGGAGGAGGAGCTCGAGGGTGTCCGCACCGTGGGCCAGGCCTTCGACCTCGTGAGCGGCAAGGTCTAGCCATGCCAGCGTCTGGTCCTCGGCGGGTCGCGGTGACCGGCGTCGGCGTGCTGGCGCCCTGCGGCATCGGGGTCGACGCCTTCTGGGACGGGCTGTGCAGCCCAGCGCCCGAGCCGCAGCGCGACGGCGACGGCAACCTCGTCGTCGGCCGCCGGGTGGAGGGCTTCGACCCGGCCCCCTTCTTCGCCAACCCGAAGG
>JBOGHU010000050.1:0-23001 GCA_050742255.1 Acidimicrobiales bacterium | reverse complement strand
GGTGTAGCGACCGGCTTAGGCCCGGTCGCTACACCGGCCTAGGCGGCGCCCAGCTGGGCCAGGAGGGTGCCCACCTCGGTGGCCGGCTCCCGGCAGGCGAACCCCTGGCAGACGTAGGCCCTCCCGGCGGCCCGGCCCTCCCACAGGGGCGACGGCCAGGGCTGGCCCCAGGCCAGCACCGCTCCCGGGAGGAACCGGCGCTGCACCGCCTCGACCAGGTCGGGGCGGTCACCGACGACGGCCACCTCGGTGGTGGGGCAGGCCAGGAGGTCGACGGCGCCGAGGAGGTGGGCGAAGGCGGTGGGGTGGGCGCCGGCGGGGCCGGCCAGGAGGCGGACGATGGCGCCGGCGGCCTCGAGGTACCGCTCCACGCCGGTGAGAGCAGCCAGGCGGGCCAGGCCGACGGCGGCGGCGCCGTTGGCCGACGGCGTGGCGTTGTCGAGCACGTCCTTCTGGCGGGCCACCAGGGCCTCGGCGTCGTGGCCGGTGGTGAACAGGCCGCCGTCGGCCTCGTCCCAGAACAGCGCCAGCAGGGCGTCGGCCACCGAGCGGGCCTGGGCCACCCAGCGGGCGTCGCCGGTGCACTCCGCCAGACGGGTGAACCCGTCGAGGAGGGCGGCGTGGTCGCCGGCGTAGGCCAGGTGCCGGGCGCCACCGTCCCGCTGCCAGGAGCGCAGCCAGCGGCCGTCGGCCCGCCGGAGGTGGAGGAGGAGGAAGTCGGCCAGCCCCACCGCCTCCGCCCGCCAGTCGGGCCGGCCGGTGGCTGCTGCCGCCTCGGCCAGGGTGGCGAGGAACAGGCCGTTCCACTCGGTCAGCACCTTGTCGTCGAGGCCGGGGCGCACCCGCCGCTCACGGGCGGCGAAGAGGGCCCGGCGTGCCCGTTCCACCGGCTCGGGCCGGACCAGGTCTCCCCGGACCGGGCGGTGCAGGATGGTGGCGCCCTCGAAGTTGCCCCCCGGGGTGACCCCGTACCACTCGATGGCGGCGTCGGCGTCACCGCCGCAGGCCTCGGCGATCTGGTCGGGCCGCCAGAGGTAGAACCGGCCCTCCTGGCCCTCGGAGTCGGCGTCCTCGGCCGAGCACAGGCCGCCGCCAGGGGCCCTGAGGTCCTCCAGCACGTAGCCCACCGTCTCCTCCAGCACCTGGCGGTAGCGGGGCGCGCCGGTGAGCTGCCAGGCGTGGAGGTAGACCCGGGCCAGAAGCGCCTGGTCGTAGAGCATCTTCTCGAAGTGGGGGACCATCCACATGGCGTCGACCGAGTACCGGGCGAACCCGCCGCCGAGGTGGTCGTAGATGCCCCCCGAGGCCATGGCGTCGAGGGAGGTGGTCACCATCTCCAGCAGCTCGGGGTCCCCGGTCCGGCGGTGCCGGCGGGCCAGCAGCTCGAGGCTCATGGCCTGGGGGAACTTGGGGGCGCCCCCGAAACCGCCCCAGCGGGGGTCGAACTGGGACCGAAGGGCCGCGGTCGCCTGTTCCAGCAGCTCGGGTCCGGGGAGCTCACCGTCGCTGCCCTGGGCCAGGGGCGAGCGCCGGAGCGCCTCGGTCAGCAGCCCTGCCTGCTGGAGGAGCTCGTGGCGGCGGTTGCGCCACACGTCATCGACGGCCCGGCAGACGTCGACGAGGCCGGGGAGGCCACCCCGGCCGCGCTTGGGGAAGTAGGTCCCGCCGAAGAACGGCTCCCCGCCGGGGGTGAGGAACACCGTCATGGGCCAGCCCCCCTGACCGGTGAGGGCCTGGACCGCCTGCATGTAGACGGCGTCTACGTCGGGGCGCTCCTCCCGGTCGACCTTGACGTTGACGAAGAGCCGGTTCAGCACCTCGGCGGTGTCGGGGTCCTCGAAGGACTCGTGGGCCATCACGTGGCACCAGTGGCAGGCGGAGTAGCCCACCGAGAGCAGCACCGGCCGGTCCTCGGCCCGGGCCCGGGCGAAGGCCTCCTCGCCCCATGGGAACCACTCGACGGGGTTGTCCTGGTGCTGGCGCAGGTACGGGCTGGTCTCTGAGGCCAGGCGGTTCATGGTTCGAGGCTAGAGGGCTTCTGGGGTGGCCCGATCCCGCTCTCAGGTTCCCAGCTGCCCGACAAGAGGGGCAGGGCGTCCCGCCTCAGCTTGCCCAGGGTGGTGCGGGGGAGGGCGTCGACCAGCACCAGCTCCCGGGGGGCGGCGTAGGCAGGGAGGCGTTCCCGGGCGAAGCTGCGGAGGTCCGCCAGCGCCGGGGGCCAGGCCGGGTCGGTGGGGACCGTCACCGCCACCACCCGCTCGCCCCACTCCGGGTCGGGGTGACCGGTCACGGCCACCTCCCGGACCCCGGGGTGCCCGGCCAGCACGTCCTCCACCACCCCGGGCCACACCTTCTCGCCGCCGGTGACGATGGCCTCGCTCATCCGCCCGGCCACCGTGACCGTGCCGGTGCGGTCCACCGACCCCGCGTCGCCGGTAGGCAGCCAGCCGTCGTGGTCCCTGGGCTGGCCGCCGTCCCGGTAGCAGCGGAGCAGCATGGGCCCCCGGACGTGGAGCTCCCCGTCGACGGCGCGCACGGCCACGCCATCGAGGGGGACCCCGTCATGGACCACGCCGCCGCCGGTCTCGGTCATCCCGTAGGTCGTCACCACGTTGGGACCACGCCGGGGCGGTGGGGCCGATCCCCCGAGGAGGACGGCCCGGAACGGGGTGGCGTCGACGCGGGCCAGCACGGTGGGCACCAGCGAGACCAGGGTGGCGCCGTCGCCGGCGGCCACGGCCACGGCGGCGGGGTCGGGGCCCGGCAGCACGGTGAGGGGCGTACCGGTGAGCAGGGCCCGGGTCACCACCCCCAGCCCACCCACGTGGGCCAGCGGGAGGCAGGCCAGCCACCGGTCCCGGGCCGGGTCGACGGCCAGCCGGAGGCTGACGGCGGTGGCCGCCGCCCGCACCGCCTCATGGGTGAGGACCACCCCCCGGGGCGCTCCGGTGGTCCCGCTGGTGGCCACGACCAGGGCGTCACCCCCGGACACGGGGACGCCCCCGGGACGGGACGTGCGGTCGCCGGAGGCGTCGACCACCGTGGTGGGGCGGAGGGCGTCGAGGAGCGCCTCGCGGGCGGGCGGCGGCAGCCGGGGGTCGACGGGGAGGACGGCGTCGCCCCGGTCCCAGGCCCGGCTCAGCTCGTCGACGAACCCGGGGCCGCCCCGGGCGACGACGGCGATCAGGCCGGCCATGACCTGATGCTAGGCAGTCCGGGTCGGGTACGGTCCGGTCCCATGACCGCAGTGACGGTGCCCTGGCGGCCCTTGGGGGAGTGGCGGGACATCCGCTACGAGACCGCCGATGGCATGGCCAAGGTCACCATCTGCCGGCCCGAGGTGCGCAACGCCTTCCGGCCCCGGACCCTGTCCGAGCTGTCGACGGCCTTCCGCCTGGCCCAGGACGACCCCGAGGTGGGCGTGGTCATCCTCACCGGCGAGGGCGAGCTGGCCTTCTGCTCGGGGGGGGACCAGAGGACCCGGGGCGAGGACGGCTACCTCGGTGACGACGAGGTGGGCCGGGCGGGGATCGGGCGGCTCAACGTGTTGGACCTGCAGGTCCAGATCCGGCGCTGCCCCAAGCCGGTGGTGGCCATGGTCGCCGGTTACGCCATAGGCGGCGGCCACGTGCTCCACGTCGTGTGCGACCTCACCATCGCCGCCGAGAACGCCCGGTTCGGCCAGACCGGTCCCCGGGTGGGGTCCTTCGACGGCGGGTACGGCTCGGGGCTGCTGGCCCGCCAGGTGGGCCAGAAGAGGGCCCGGGAGATCTGGTTCCTCTGCCGCCAGTACGACGCTCGCCAGGCGCTGGAGATGGGCCTGGTCAACGCCGTGGTGCCGCTGGAGCGGCTGGAGGAGGAGACGGTACGGTGGTGCCGGGAGATGCTGTCGCTGTCACCGCTGGCCCTGCGGCTCCTGAAGGCCTCCATGAACGCCGCCGACGACGGCCTGGCCGGGATCCAGCAGCTCGCCGGCGACGCCACCCTGCTCTTCTACATGAGCGAGGAGGCCCAGGAGGGCCGGGATGCCTACGTCGAGAAGCGGCCGCCGGACTTCTCACGCTTCCCCCGTCGCCCGTGACCCTGCCCTGGCGTTGGCCGCCCAACCGCTGGGTGCTGGGGGCCCGGCCCAGGACGCTGCCGGCCGCGGCCGTGCCCGTCGCGGTCGGCACCGCGGCGGCGGTGGGCCAGGGCCCGATCACCTGGTGGCGGGCGGGGGCGGCCCTGGTCGTGGCCGTGGCCATCCAGGTCGCCACCAACTACCTCAACGACTCCGCCGACGGCGTGCGGGGGGTCGACGACCGCCGGACGGGGCCGACCCGGCTGGTGGCGTCGGGCCTGGCCTCGGCGCGGTCGGTGCAGCTGGCCGCGGCGACCGCGGCGGGGGTGGCGGCGGTGGGCGGTCTGGCCCTGGCCGCCGCCGTGGGGCCCGAGGTGGTGGTGGTGGGCCTGGCGTGCTTCGCCGCCGGCTACGGCTACACGGCCGGCCCCTGGCCCTACGGGTACGCCGGGCTGGGGGAGCTCTTCGTCTTCGTCTTCTTCGGGTTGGTGGCGACGGTGGGGTCGGCCTACGTCCAGCTGGACTCGGTGGACGGGCTGGCGGTGCTGGTGTCGGTGCCGGTGGGCTTCCTGGCCACCGCCCTCCTGGTGGTCAACAACCTTCGGGACATCCCCGGGGACACCGCCGCCGGCAAGCGGACCCTGGCCGTGCGCATGGGCGCCAGCCCCACCCGGGCCCTCTACGTGACCCTGGTGGGGGCGGCCTTCCTGTACGTGCCCCTGGTGGCCCTGGCCCGGCCAGGGGCGCTGCTGGCCGTGCTCGCCCTGCCCGCCGGGTCCCGCCCGGTGCGGGCCGTCGCGGCCGGGACGTCGGGGGTGGGCCTGGTCGCCGTCCTGGGCGACACCGGCCGGCTCCAACTCGTCTACGGGCTCCTGCTGGCCGCCGGCCTGGCCTACTCGGGATGAGGCCCCCGCCGGCGGCGTCACAGGCCGTGACGGGCCAGCCACGGCCGGAGCAGGTCGAGGAAGGCCTGGGGCCGGTGGAGGTGGGCGGCGTGCCCGGCGTCGGGCACCAGGCCGACCGTGGCGTTGGCCCCTACCGCCGCCGCCAGGCGGGGCGCCAGCCCCGCGAACCTCGCGTCCCGGGACCCGGCCGTCACCAGCACCGGCATGGCCAGCCCGCCGAGGTGGTCCCAGAGCGGCTCCTGGGCACCGGTGCCGGCCAGGCGCAGGCTGGCGGCCAGGCCCGCCGTGGTGTTCTCGCGGCGGGCCTCCAGCCCCCACGCCGCCTCGGGGAGGTCGGCGAGGAGGGGTTGGCGCAGCCAGCCCTCGAGGAAGGCGTCGAGCCCGTCCCGCTGCAGGCGGCGGGCCAGCTCCCGGTCCCGGGCCGCCCGGGCGGACCGTTCGTCGGCGTCGGCGATGCCGGCGGTGGTCCCTACCAGGACCAGGCCCCTGACCACCTCGGGACGGACCAGGGCGGCGTGGAGGCAGAGGCGGCCGCCCATCGAGTAGCCGATGTAGGTGGCGACCCCGCCGGTGGCGGCGACGAGATCGGCCCCCCGGGCCAGGTTGGCCCGCACCGCCGCCGACCGGCCGTGGCCGGGGGCGTCGACGCGGACCACCTGGTGGTCCCGGGCCAGGTCGGTGGCCACGGGGCCCCAGCTGGCACGGGTCTGGGTGAACCCGTGCACCAGGACCAGCCGGGGCCCGCTCCCCTCCCGCTCCGCCCACAGCACCGGAACATCCTGGACCGATGAGCGGCGGTGCGCCGGTCATCGCCCAGGCCACCTTCGCCGCCACCCTGGTGGACGAGTGGGCCCGGGCCGGGGTGGCGCACGCCGTGGTGGCGCCGGGCTCGCGGTCCACCCCCCTGGCGCTGGCGCTGGCCGGCGACGAGCGGGTGGCGCTCCACGTGCACCACGACGAGCGGGCCGCCGGCTTCGTGGCCCTCGGCGTCGGCCTGGCCACGGGGGTCCCCGCGGTGGTGCTCACCACCAGCGGCACCGCCGCCGCCGAGCTTCACCCGGCGGTGGTGGAGGCGTCCCAGGCTCGGGTGCCGCTGCTGGTGTGCACGGCCGACCGCCCGCCCGAGCTGCACCACGTCGGTGCCCCCCAGGCCGTCGACCAGACCCACCTCTACGGGCGATCGGCACGGTGGTTCTGCCAGCCGGGCGTGCCCGACCCCGCCACCGCCCACACGTGGCGGTCCCTCGGGGCGCGGGCGGTGGCCGAGGCCACCGGCTCGCCCCCTGGCCCGGTCCACCTCGACCTGGCCTTCGCCGAGCCGCTCACCGGCAGGCCCGGCCCCCTCCCCGAGGGGCGGGAGGACGGAGCGCCCTGGCACCGGGCGGTGGGGCCGATCCGGGGACCGGTGCCCGCCGAGGCCGACCGCCTGGCCGAGTTGCTCGGTGCCGAGCGGGGGGTGGTCGTCGCCGGGCCAGGGGCGGCGCGGGACGATCCGGCCGGGGTGGCGGCCCTGGCCGGCGCCGCTCGGTGGCCGGTTCTGGCCGACCCCGGTTCGGGCTGCCGGCTCCCGGGCCCGACCACGGTGGCCGCCTTCGACGCCCTGCTGCGGCACCGGCCCTTCGCCGAGGCCCAACGGCCTGAGGCGGTGCTGCGCCTGGGGCCGGCGCCGGCGTCGAAGGCGCTGGCCCGGTGGCTGGCGGAGTCGGGCGCCCGCCAGGTCCTGATCGAGGCGGACGGGCGCTGGCTGGACCCCGATCGGACCGCCGCGGTGGTGGTGGCGGGGTCCCCGTCGGGATGGTGCCGGGCCCTGGCCGAGCGCCTGGGCGGCGCCGGTGGCGGGGGGTGGCTGGGCTCGTGGGCGGCGGCCGAGACCGCCGCCCAGGCTGCCATCGAGGAGGTGCTGGCCGCTCACCCCGAGCCCACCGAGCCCGGCGTGGCCCGGGGGCTGGCGGCGGTGCTGCCCGAGGGGGCCAGGCTGGTGGTGTCGTCGTCGATGCCGGTGCGCGACCTCGAGTGGTACGCCGCGCCCCGCCCCGGCCTGGCCGTGCTGGCCAACCGGGGGGCCAACGGGATCGACGGGGTGGTCTCGACGGCGGTGGGCGTGGCCACGGCGACGGGGGGACCGGTGGCCGCCCTCGTGGGCGATCTGGCCTTCCTCCACGACGCCAACGCGCTGCTGGGCCTGGCCGGGCGGGGCCTCGACCTCACCGTGGTGGTGGTGGACAACCGGGGGGGCGGGATCTTCTCGTTCCTGCCCCAGGCCGACCTCCTCGACCACGAGCGGTTCGAGATGGTCCTGGGCACCCCCCACCAGGTGGACCTGGTGGCCCTGGCCGGTGCCCATGGCCTGTCCGCCACCGAGGTGGCCGAGGCGGCGGCGCTGGCCCCCGCCGTGGCCGGGGCGCTGGGCGCAGAGGGCACCCACGTGGTGGTGGTACGAACCGACCGGGAGGCCAACGTGGCCGTCCACGACGAGCTCCACGCCGCGGTGGCCGGCGCGCTCCAGACCCGGTTTCGGTAGCGGCGGAGGTGCCGACCGGTTTCTGAGCGCTCGACCCCCATGACCGGGTCTGGCGCGCGGAGACGCGCCTACCCCCCCCTCATGGGCGGATCACGGCCGCCAGCATGGCCTCCAGCTTCAGGCGGGTCTCGGCCAGCTCGGCGGCGGGGTCGGAGTCGGCCACGATCCCCCCGCCGGCGAGCAGCCGGGCCCGACGCCCCTCCAGCTCGGCGCCGCGGATGGCCACGGCCAGCCGGCCGTTGCCCCGGGCGTCGACCCAGCCCACCGGTCCCGTGTAGCGCCCCCGGTCCAGCCCCTCCAGCTCACCGATCAGCGCCAACGCCTCGGCCCGGGGCCATCCGCACACCGCCGGGGTGGGGTGGAGGGCGGCCACCAGGTCGAGGACCGGTGCCGGGGGGGCGGACAGCCGCCCCTCCACCAGGCTGGCCAGGTGGTGGGCGTTGGCCAGGGAGACGACCTGGGGCTCGGGCTCGGAGTCGACGTAGGAGCAGAAGGGGAGGACGGTGTCGAGGACCATGTCGATGGTGATCTGATGCTCGGCCCGGTCCTTGGCCGACGCCAGCAGCGAGGCCGCCCCTCGAGCGTCGGTGGCGGGGTCGCCGCTGCGGGGGGCGGTGCCGGCCATGGGATGGGAGCGGACCACGTCCCCCACCCGGGAGACGAGCAGCTCGGGGCTGGCCCCCACCATGCCGTCGACGGCGTAGAGCATGGCCGAGGGGTAGGCGGCGCGCAGCCGGGCCAGGACCGCGCCCACCGAGAGGGGGGCGTCGGCTTCCACGACCACCTCCCGGGCCAGGACCACCTTGGCCACCCCGCGGGGGCCCAGGGCCGCCACCGCCGCCGCCACCGCGTGGCACCAGTCGCTGGGAGGGCGCCCCGGTGCCACCCGGTACCGGCTCGGGGGGTGGGGGCGGTCGTGGGCTGGGGCGACGGGCTGGGGCCGGGGCGGAGGGTCCTCGGGCCGACCCACCGTGGTCATCCAGCGGGTGCCGTCGTCGGCGCGTCCCACCACCACGGCCGGCACGAGCGCGCTGGCGGGGGTGGCGTCGCCGAAGGGCAGCGCCACGAAGGCGACCGGACCGCAGCCGGGCAGGCCCACCTCGTCGTGGACGGCGATGGTGGCGAGGACATCGGCCACCACCCCGGCGGCGGCAGCCAGGCGCCGGGGGCCGACGGGGAGGGGGACCCGGACGGCCTGGCCCCGCCCGGCCAGGCCGGTGCCCCGCTGCTCGAACAGCACGCCGTCCTCGCCCGCCACGGCCGACAGGTCGACGTCGGCGTCGAGGCGGGTGGTGGTGGCCACCAGCCGGGACGCCGGTGGGGCGGTGTCGGGCCGGCCCGTCACCGACCGGGGACGGGCCGTCTCGTGGCCACGATGAGCTGGGTGATGCCACCCGAGAGCGGGCGGCGCTCGACGCCGCCGAAGCCGGCGGCGGCCACCATGGAGACCAGGCCCGAGGGCGGGGGGAGGTAGGCGGCGGACCGGGGCAGGTAGCGGTAGGCCTCGGCATCGGAGAGCAGGGCGCCGATGCATGGCACCACCTGGCCGAAGTACACGGCGTGGCCCCACCGCAGGACCGGGTGGGTGGGGGCGGACACCTCGAGGAGGGCCAGGCGACCACCCGGGCGCAGGGCCCGGGCCGACTCGGCCAGGAAGGCGTCGAGGTCGACCAGGTTGCGGAGGGCGAAGCCGCAGGTGACCCCGTCCACCACGCCGGTGGCGACGGGCAGGTGGAGGACGTCGGCCCGGACCAGGGGGACTGGAACCCGGGCCGCGGCCAGCATCCCCGCCGAGACGTCGATCCCGATCGGGCGGTGGCCCCGCGCCCGCAGCGCTCGGCACAGGTCGCCGGTCCCCGAGGCCAGGTCCAGCACCACCGACCCGGCGGGGAGGCCCAGGGCCTCGATGGTGCGGCGGCGCCAGCGGACGTCGAGCCCGAAGGTCATGACCCGGTTCACCAGGTCGTAGCGGGGAGCGATGGCATCGAACATCTCCCTGACCGCCCGGGCCTTGGCCGCCCCCTCTGGGAGGGCCCGACCGCCGGCGTCAGGGGGCATCGGGCAGCTCGGTGCCGCAGTGCCGGCAGCGGGGGTAGGCGCGAGACGCCGGCCGACCGCAGCCGGGGCAGGTGTGCACCCGGATCTGGCCGTGGCGCAGCCGCCCGACCACCGACCACAGCATGCCCCCCACCGCCACCACCATCAGCACCTCGAGGGTGTCGCGGACGACGTCCTCCACCCGCCCAGTCTGCCCCCGGCGGCCAGACTGGGGCCATGCGCTGGGCCGGGCTCGTCGCCGTGGCCGCCGCCCTCGGCGCGTGCGCGGGCGGCGAGACCCCCACGGGGCTCTCCCGGTCCACGACCACGGCCGGCCCAGAGCGGCCCGGGGGCCAGGCCACGGTGGAGGTGCGGTACCGCACCGAGCGCCGGGTGGCCGACCCGGCAACGGCCGGCTTCGCCGAGGTGGTCCGGGCCACCCTGGCCGACCCCAGGGGGTGGTCGAGAGCCGGCTTCGTGCTGGTGGAGGACCCGTCGGCACCGTATCTGGTGGTGCTGGCCTCGGGGGAGGAGGTCGACCGCCTCTGCGCTCCCTACGACACCGGCGGGCGGTGGTCCTGCCAGAACGGTCCCGTGGTCGCCCTCAACGCCGACCGCTGGCGGGCGGGGACCCCGGAGTGGACCGGTGACCTCCAGGGCTACCGCCAGATGGTGGTCAACCACGAGGTCGGGCACCTGCTGGGGCGGCACCACCCGTCCGAGCCCCAGTGCCCCCGACGGGGCCGCCCGGCGCCGGTCATGGCCCAGCAGAGCACCGAGCTGCACGGGTGCAGTCCCAACCCCTGGCCCCTGCCCTCCGAGATCGAGGCCGCCGCCCGCCACGACCAGCCGCTGGCCCCTCCCTACCGGCCCTCACTGGCGGGACCGCCCCTCATCTGAACCAGATGCGCTGGTAGTCCCGGCTCTGGGGGTGGAGCAGGAGGGCGACCAGCGCCACCGCGAAGGCCAGGGTGAGCACGGCCGGGCCGGTGAGGACGCGGACGGGTCCGACCACCGCCAAGAGGAGCAGCACCTCGCCGATCGCCACCGCCAGCGCCAAGGTGTAGCCCCACCGCCTCTCGTTGGCGACGCCGAGGCCGCCGGCACCGAAGGCGACGATGGCGACGACGCCGATGAGGAGCCCGTAGTTGAAGTAGACGTTGCCGAAGACCAGGCTCAGCACCGCGTTGGCGTAGAGGAGGAACACGGCGATCTGCATCGTCTGAGGCTGCGAGGGGTTGGTCCAGCGACGAGTCTCCATGGTTGACAGTCTGGCAGCTCTGGTGCTGGCCGCCGGGGCCGGGAACCGGTTGCGGCCGCTCACCCGCTTCCGGCCCAAGGCCCTGTGCCCGGTGGGCGACGTGGCCCTCGTCGACCGGGCCGTGGGCCAGGTGGGGGCGGTGGTGGGTGCCGGGGCGGTGGCCGTCAACCTCCACCACGGCCGGGCCGCGCTGGACCGCCACCTGCGGGGCCGGGTCCACCTCTCGGTCGAGGAGCCGGTGGCGCTGGGCACCGCCGGTGCCGTGGCCCACCTGCGGGGTTGGCTCGACGGGCGCCCGCTCCTCGTGGTGAACGCCGACACCTGGCACACGGTCGACCTGGCGCCCGTGGTGGGGGGCTGGGACGGTTCGGCCGTCCGTGTCGTGGTGAGCGGCGCCGACGGCGCCGAGCTGCGCCCCCACACCATCGTCGCCGCCTCGCTGCTCCCCTGGGAGGAGGTGCTGGCCCTGCCCCGGCGACCTGCCGGGCTGTACGAGGCGTGCTGGTGCCGGTGCCGGTCCGAGGGTCGCCTGGAGGTGGTGGGCACAGACGGGCTGGTGGTCCCCTGCGACCGGCCCCCTGACTACCTGGCCGCCAACCTGGCGGCGTCGGGAGGGAAGTCGGTGGTGGGCCGCGGCGCGGTGGTGGAGGGATCACTGGTGCGGTCGGTGGTCTGGGCCGGCGGCGTGGTGCGGCGGGGCGAGGTCCTGGTCGAGGCCGTCCGGATAGGGGCGGGGGTCACGGTGCTGGCCGGGGGTGGGCTTCACGCCTAGCCCGCGCCAGCCCCGGTCCTCCGGGACCGGGCAGGAAAACCTGTCAGGGCCGGCGGTACCGTGGGGAGGTGGCCGAGCCTCGAGCCGGCGAGGGCCGGGAGCCGCCGGCGCCGGGCCCGCCCGTCCCGGCCCCACTGCCGGAGGACCACCACCGGGACCTCCAGGGCGGCGCCGCCAGAGCGGCGGTGTTCGGGGTCAACGACGGGCTGGTCTCCAACGTCGCCCTGGTGCTCGGCGTGGCCGGCGCCGGTCCCGGCGCCGGCGTGGTGCGGCTGGCGGGGCTGGTGGGCCTGATCGGGGGGGCGGTGTCGATGGCCGCGGGGGAGTACGTGTCCATGCGGGCCCAGGCGGAGCTGCTGGAGCGAGAGCTGGACCTGGAGCGGACCGAGCTGGTGCGCAACCCCGAGGTGGAGGTGGCCGAGCTGACCCAGCTCTACCGGTCCCGGGGGATGCCCGCCGAACAGGCCGGGGAGCTGGCCCAGGCGCTGATGCGGGACCCCGAGGTGGCGTTGGAGACCCACGCCCGGGAGGAGCTGGGGATCGACCCCAACGAGCTCGGCTCTCCCTTGGGCGCCGCCCTCTCGTCCTTCCTGGCCTTCGCCGCCGGCGCGGTGGTGCCCCTGGTGCCCTGGCTCGCCGGCAGCGGGGCGGCGGCGGCGGCGGGCTCGGTGGTCCTGGCCACCGTGGCCGCCTTCGCTGTGGGGGTGGCCCTGGCCCACTTCACCGGGAGGTCGGCGTGGTGGTCGGCCCTGCGCCAGGTCGGGATCGCCGCCTTCGCCGCCGCGGTCACCTTCGCGCTGGGCTCCCTCGTGGGCGTGGGCGGGATCTCCTGAGCATCGGCGCGGGCGGCGCCGCTGGGATCAGACGTCGGTGACGTAGGCGCGGTCGACGTGGTCGAGGCGGAACCCCAGGCGCTGGTAGAGGCCGAGAGCCGAGGTGTTGGTGGCGTTGACGTAGAGCATGGCCTGGCTCAGGCCGTGGCGGTGCAGCCAGCCCAGCCCGGCCAGGACCAGGCCCCGGCCGATGCCGGCGCCCTGGAAGTCTGGGTCGACGGCCACGACGTAGAGCTCACCGAGGGGGGGGTCGCGGTCGCGGTGGACCTTCGTCCAGCAGAACCCGGCCAGCCGGCCGTCCCGCTCGTGGAGGAGGAAGCCGGCCGGGTCGAACCAGGGCTCAGCCTGGCGGGCCCGGAGGGTGGCCAGGTCCCAGCCCCCCTGCTCGGGGTGCCAGTCGAAGGCGCGGTTGTTCACCTCCAGCCACGCCGCCTCGTCGTGGCCGGGGCGGAAGGCCCGCACGTCGAGGGCGGCCTCGCCCTCGCCCTCCCCCTCCACCGGCAGGGCTCGGCGGAGCTGGAGGAGCTCGCGGCCCCGGCCCATGCCGACGGCGGCGGTCATGGTGTCGTGGGCGCCGGTGGGCTGGTACACCCAGAGGTGGACGTGACCGCCACCCTCGCCCCGGATCACGTCGAGGGCGGCGGCGAGCATCTCGGGACCGATGGAGAGGGCGTCGTAGCGGTGGTGGGGGTCGATGACCAGGTCGAGGGCCCAGCTGTGGTGACCCCGGCTGACCTGGGCGTAGCCGATGGGGTGGTCGTGGCCCCGCTCCCAGGCGACCAGGCCGGCGAAGCTCTCCCGCCCCCCCTCGGCCATGTCGACCCAACGGTGGTCGTCGACCGCCCGGTGGCCGTCCGCCCGCTCGGCCAGCTCCAGCAGCTTGCGTACCGCCGCCACGTCGTCGTCGGCCAGCTGGCGCTTGATCTCGAGCTTGCGCACCGGCCGAGGTTACCGGCGGGGGCCGGCGGGGCCGGGGTCGTACCCTGAGCCCGTGGGGCGACCCAGGACCCCGGGGGGACGGGCGCGAGAGACGGTGCGCCGCCTGGCCGCCGAGTACCCCGGCCAGGCGGGCGAGCTGTGCGCCCTGGCCCACGACGGTCCCTTCCAGCTCCTGGTGGCGACCATCCTGTCGGCCCAGACGACCGACGTGCGGGTCAACGCCGTCACCCCCGCCCTCTTCGCCCGGTACCCCTCCCCGGCGGCGCTGGCCGGCGCCGAGGCGGCCGAGGTCGAGCGGCTCATCCAGTCCACGGGGTTCTTCCGGCAGAAGGCCCGGAGCCTGGTGGGGATGGCCCGAGCAGTGGTGGAGGACCATGGGGGAGCGGTGCCGTCCGCCATGGGGCAGTTGACCGCCCTCCCCGGGGTCGGGCGCAAGACGGCCAACGTCGTCCGCAGCGTGGGGATGGGCCTGCCCGGGCTGGCGGTCGACACCCACGTGGGACGGCTGGCCCGGCGCCTGGGGCTCACCGGCCACACCGACCCGGACAAGGTCGAGGCCGAGCTGGGCGCCATGGTGCCGGCCGCCGAGCGGGGCCGGCTCAGCCTGCGGCTCATCCTCCACGGTCGGCGGGTGTGCCAGGCCCGACGGCCGCGGTGCGAGCGGTGTGTTCTCAACGACTTCTGTCCCACGGCGGCAGCCCCCCTCCCCGCCGTGGGGGCGCGGCAAAAAAATCCTGCTGGCCGGGAACGATCCGCCCTCCCTAGGCGTTAGCCTCAACAGCTACCAGGTTCCCGCCACCTGGTACGCGGAGCAGTGCCGGTTCCCGCCAACTGGCCGCTCCAGCGACGGCGCCCCTCTGGGGCGCCGTCGTCGTGTACGGCACCCCTCAGGCCAGCTCGTCGACGACGTGGTCGAGACGGCGCCCGGCGGTGACCAGGGCACGCTCCACCTCCACGAGGAGCTGGGCCAGGTCATCGCGGTCGGTGCCGGCCAGGGACTCGGCGATCCTGGTCAGCTGACGGGTGATCTCGTGGAGGGCGGTGGCTACCGACGACAGCTCGGCCCCGGCGGTCATGGTGCTGGTCTACCGGAAACCGGCCCGGTGGGGAACCCGGGCACGGGTAGGCTCACCGAGCTGATGCTCGACTTGGTGGACCTCCGCGGCGTGGCCGGTGACCTGGGTGGTCGCCTGCCCCGCCCCCGGGCCGGGGCCGAGCCGCCGGTGGCGGCGGTGCGGGCCATCGTCGACGAGGTCCGGGTCGGCGGCGACGCCGCTGTGCGCGCCCTCACCGCCCGCTTCGACGGCGTGACGGTCGACGAGGTACGGGTCCCCGCCGCCGAGCTCGACTCCGCCCTGCGCCGCGCACCCGACGAGCTGCGGGAGGCGCTGGAGGCGGCCCGGGCCAATATCCTCGCCTTCCACGAGGGCCAGCGGCACGGGGACCGCCACCACCAGCGTGACGGCATCAGCGTACGGGAGGTGTACCGCCCGGTGGACCGGGCGGGGACCTACGTTCCCGGGGGGGAGGCCCCGCTGGCCTCCACCGTGCTCATGACCGCCATCCCCGCCAGGGTGGCGGGGGTGCCCCGGGTCGTGCTCTGCTCCCCGCCCGGTCCCCACGGCGAGGTGGCGACCGGGGTCCTGGCCGCCGCCGCCGTGGCCGGGGTCGACGAGGTGTACCGGATCGGCGGTGCCCAGGCCATCGCCGCCCTGGCCTACGGCACCGAGAGCCTCTCCCCCGTCGACGTGGTGGTCGGGCCCGGCAACATGTACGTGGCCCAGGCCCAGCGGGAGGTGGCGGCACGGGGCGTGGTGGGCGTGCCGTCCTCCTTCGCCGGGCCGTCCGAGGTGGTCGTGGTGGCCGACGAGAGCGCGCCCCCACGCTGCGCCGCCGCCGACCTGGTGGTCCAGGTCGAGCACGGCCCCGACAGCGTCGCCTGGCTCGTCACCTGGTCCGAGGACGTGGCCAGGCGGGTCCTGGAGGCGGTGGGGGAGCTGGTGGCCGCCGCGCCCCGGCGGGAGGTCATCTCGGCCAACCTCGACGCCAACTCCCATGTGGCCCTGGTCGACGGCCCCGAGCAGGCGCTGGCGGTGGCCAACGCCATCGCCCCCGAGCACCTCCAGCTCATGACCTCCGACCCCGAGGCGCTGGTGGGGGGGGTTCGCCACGCCGGGGCGGTTTTCTGCGGGCCCTACTCCCCGGCGTCGGTGGGCGACTACCTGGCCGGGCCCAGCCACGTCCTGCCCACCTTCGGCTCCGCCCGCTTCGCCAGCGCTCTCGGCGTCGCCGACTTCCAGACCCGGTCCCACGTGATCACGCTCGACCGCGCCACCCTGGCGCGCCTCGCCACCCACGTGGCCGCCCTGGCCGAGGCCGAGGGCATGGCCGCCCACGCCGCGTCGGTCCGCCTCCCGGAGCGCTCGTGAGCCCGGTGCGGGCCCGCCCCCGGCGCCGGGACGACCTCGCCGCCCTGGAGGGCTACCACTCCCCCCAGGTCGACGTGGCCGTGCGGCTCAACACCAACGAGTCGCCCCTGCCCCCACCGGCGGCGTGGCGGGAGGCGCTGGCCGCCGAGGTGGCCGCCATCGCCTGGAACCGCTACCCCGACCGTCGGGCGGTCGAGCTGCGGGCGGCCCTGGCCGCCGTCCACGGGGTGGTACCCGCCCAGGTGCTGGTGGCCAAGGGCTCCAACGAGGTCATCCAGCTCCTCTGCCTGGCCTACGGCGGCCACGGCCGCGTCGCCGTGGTGTTCGAGCCCACCTACCGCCTGCACGGCCACATCGCCTCGGTGACCGGCACGGCCGTGGTCCACGGCGGGCGGGCGCCCGACCTGACCCTCGACCCCGACGAGGTGGCCACCGTGCTGGGTCGGGCCCGCCCGGCGCTGACCTTCGTGTGCTCGCCCAACAACCCCACGGGGATGCTCGAGCGCCCCGAGCTGGTGGCCGAGGTGGTCGAGCGGGCACCCGGGGTGGTGGTGGTCGACGAGGCCTACGGCCAGTTCGCGCCGTGGTCGGCCCTGGAGCTGGTGGACGGGGACAGGCCCCTGGTGGTGACCCGGACCTACTCCAAGACCTGGTCCATGGCCGCCGCCCGCCTCGGCTACCTGGTCGGGCCGGACTGGCTGGTGGCCGACCTGGAGCGGGTCACCCTGCCCTACCACCTCGACGCCCTCACCCAGGTCGGCGGTCGCCTGGCCCTGCGCTTCGAGGCGGAGATGCGGGACCGGGTGGCCATGGTGGTGGGCGAGCGGGAGCGCCTGGTCGCCGGCCTGGCCCAGCTCGGGGTCGAGCAGTGGCCGTCGGCGGCCAACTTCGTGCTCTTCAGGGTGCCCGGCCGCGACGGCGGCGGCGTCTGGCGGGGGCTCTTGGAGCGGTCGGTCCTGGTGCGGGACTGCTCGTCGTGGCCCGGCCTGGACGGGTGCCTGCGGGTCACCGTGGGCACGCCCGAGGAGGACGACGCCTTCCTCGGCGCCCTGGCCGAGGTGCTCGGATGAGACCCATCAGCGGCGCCCGGACCGCCGCCGTCTCCCGGGCCAGCGCGGAGACGGCCGTCGAGGTGTCCCTGGACCTCGACGGCTCGGGCCGGTCCGAGGTGCGCACCGGGCTGGCGTTCCTCGACCACATGGTGGCCCAGCTGGGCCGGCACGGCGGCTTCGACCTCACCGTGAAGGCCAGCGGCGACCTGGCGGTCGACGCCCACCACACGGTGGAGGACGTGGGCCTGGCCCTGGGCCAGGCCCTGGCCGAGGCGGTGGGCGACAAGTCGGGCATCCGGCGCTTCGCCTCCATCGCCGTGCCCCTCGACGAGGCACTGGTGGAGGTGGCTTTGGACCTGTCGGGTCGGCCCTTCCTGGTGTACGAGATCGAGCCCCCCGGCCAGCGCATCCTGGGCGACCCCCCCTTCGACCCCCAGCTGGCCGAGGAGTTCTGGCGGGCGTTCGTCACCACCGCCGCGGTCACGCTCCACCTGCGGATGCGCAGTGGCCGGAACACCCACCACGTGCTGGAGGCGTCCTTCAAGGGCGTGGCCCGGGCCCTGGCCGACGCGGTTCGCGTCGAGGGGGAGGGCATCCCCTCCACCAAGGGGAGGCTGTAGGGGTGGGAGGCCGCCGACCCCTGGTGGCGGTGCTCGACTACGGGATCGGCAACCTGCGCTCGGCCCAGAAGGCGCTCCAGCGGGTCGGCGCCGACGCCCGCCTCACCCCCGACCCCGACCTCGCCGCCGGCGCCGCCGGCGTGGTCCTGCCCGGGGTGGGGGCGTTCGGGCGGTGCATGGAGGCGGTCCGGGAGGCGGGCCTGGACTCGGTCGTGCGGGACGCGGTGAGCGGGGAGGTGCCGTTCCTCGCCATCTGCGTGGGCATGCAGATGCTGTACGAGGGCTCCGAGGAGAGCCCCGGCACAGACGGGCTCGGGGTCCTGGCGGGCCGGGTGCGGCGCCTTCCCGACGGCGTCAAGCGGCCCCAGATGCAATGGAACGTGCTGGAGGTCGTCGGTGAGCCGGCCATGCTGGCCGGCCTGGCCCGGCCCATCTGGAGCTACTTCGTGCACTCCTTCGCGCCGGAGCCGGGCAACCACGTGGTCGCCACCTGCGCCTACGGGGGCCCGGTGGTGGCGGCGGTGGAGAGGGGCCGGCTGTGGGCCACCCAGTTCCACCCCGAGAAGTCCGGTGCCACCGGCCTCGGGTTGCTGGCCAACTTCGTGGCCGCCCTGGGGGCCTGAGGCGGGTCGAGGGCGGCGGCGGTGGAGCTGTACCCGGCCATCGACCTTCGAGGCGGGCGCTGCGTCCGCCTCCACCAGGGCGACTTCGGCCAGGAGCGGGTCTACGGCGACGATCCGGTGGCCGTGGCCCAGGGCTTCGTCGCCGCCGGGGCCCCGTGGGTCCACGTGGTCGACCTCGACGGGGCCCGGAGCGGGGTCGGCGCCAACCGGGCCGCTGTGGTGGCGGTGGCCGCGGCGGTGGGTTCGGCCGCCCGCGTCCAGGCCGGCGGCGGGATCCGGGACCAGGCCACCGCCACCGCCCTGCTGGGCGCCGGCGTCGACCGGGTGGTGCTGGGCACGGCCGCGGTGGAGGACCCTGACCTGGTGCGACGCCTGGCCGCTCGCCATCCCGGCGCCGTGGCCGTGGGCGTCGACGTCCGCGGCGGGGAGGTGGCCATCCGGGGATGGGGCCGGGCCAGCGGGGTGGGCCTCCTCGAAGCCGTCGACCGGGCCGAGGAGGCGGGGGTGGCGGCGGTGGTGGTCACCGAGATCGCTCGGGACGGCACCCTGGCCGGTCCCGGCCTGGACGGGCTGGCGTCGGTGGTGGAGGCGACCGGGCTGGAGGTGGTGGCCAGCGGAGGGATCGGCAGCCTCGATCACCTGAGGGCCCTGGCCACGGTGGGGTCCGGCAGCCGCCGCCTGGCCGGGGTGGTGGTGGGGACCGCCCTGTACGAGGGACGGTTCACGGTGGCGGAGGCGGTGGCGGCCGTGGGGGGGGACGGCTGACCGGCACCGGCCACCCGGGCTTCGTGCACGGGGGGCCGGCCCTGGTCGGGTCGGGCGCGCACGAAGCCGGACCGGCCCGGCCAGCCCGGGTGAGTGGGTGGCCCGGCTCGTTACCGTGGGGGGTGGTGCGCAGCGTGCGGGTGATCCCCTGCCTCGACGTGGACCGAGGGCGGACGGTGAAGGGGGTCAACTTCGTGGGGCTGCGCGACGCCGGGGACCCCGTCGAGCTGGCCGCCCGGTACGACCGTGACGGGGCCGACGAGGTGGTCCTCCTCGACATCACCGCCTCTTCCGACGGTCGGGAGACCATGGTGGAGGTGGTGAGCCGGGCCGCCGAGGAGGTGTTCATCCCCCTCACCGTGGGCGGCGGTGTGCGATCGGTCGACGACGCCCGGCGCCTGCTGCGGGCCGGCGCCGACAAGGTGGCGGTCAACACCGCCGCCGTGAGCCGCCCGGGGCTGGTGGCGGAGTTGTCGGCCACGTTCGGCGCCCAGTGCGTGGTGGTGGCCGTGGACGCCCGACGAGGCGGGAGCGGGTTCGAGGTGTGGACCCACGGCGGGCGCACGCCCACGGGCCGCGACGCGGTGGCGTGGGCGGCCGAGGCCGAGCGGCTGGGGGCGGGGGAGATCCTGCTCACGTCCATGGACCGGGATGGCACCGAGGAGGGCTTCGACCTGGAGCTGACCCGGCGGGTGGTGGACGCCTGCGGGCTGCCGGTGGTCGCCAGCGGCGGGGTGGGCACCCTCCAGCACCTGGTGGAGGGGGCGGTGGCCGGGGGCGCCGACGCGGTGCTGGCGGCCTCCATCTTCCACTTCGGGGCCCACACCGTGGCCGAGGCCAAGGAGGCCCTGGCCCGGGCCGGGGTCGTGGTGCGACCGCCACCGTGAGGACGCCACCCGGGGCCGCCCTCAGGGCAGGAGGCGGGCGCTGGTGAACCCGGCCAGGAGGGGCTCCGCCGCCACCCCGGCGACGACCACCCCGAGGGCGGCGGCCAGGGTGGCTGTGCCTGCCCACCGGCCCAGGACCGGTGCCGGAGCCGGCGCGGCCTCGAAGTAGACCGGCCCCAGCACCCGCAGGTAGTAGAAGAGCGAGACCACGGTGTTGCCCACACCGAGGACCGCCAGCCAGAGGTAGCCGGCGTCGATGGTGGCGGCGAAGAGCGTGAGCTTCCCGGTGAACCCGGCCAGGGGGGGCACCCCGACCAGGGACAGGAGGGCCAGGGCCAGGGCCGCGGCCAGCCACGGGTGGGCGGCGGCCAGGCCGCGGTAGGATCCGATGTTGGTTCGGCCCCGCAGCTCCACCACCACGCCGAAGGCGGCGGTGTTGGCCAGGGCGTAGGCGGCCATGAACAGCAGCAGGGCGGGCACGGCCAGGGGGCTGCGGTCGACGGCGACCAGCGCCATCAGCCCGTAACCCGACTGGGACACCGCCGACCAGCCCAGCAGGCGGCGCAGGTCGTCCTGCCACAGCGCCGCCAGGTTGCCCAGGGTCATGGTGGTGGCGGCGAGGACGGCGGCCAGCGGTCGCCAGCCGACCTGCTCGGCCGGCAGGATGCTCAGGACGCGGGCCAGGGCCACCAGGGCGCCCACCTTGGGCGCCACGGTGAGGAACGCCGCCGCTGGCCCCGGCGCCCCCTGGGCCACGTCGGGCACCCAGGCGTGGGCGGGGACGGCACCCAGCTTGAAGGCCAGGCCCAGGGCCACCAGCCCGGCCGCCACCGGCAGGGCGGGGGAGGGCGGCCCTGAGGCCAGGCCGTCCTGGGTGGCGCCGTAGATCGTGGAGCCGACCAGGCCGAACAGCAGGGCCACGCCCACGAGCAGCAGGGCGTTGGTGAGGGCACCGAGGAGGAAGTACTTGATGCCGGCCTCTACCGACGCCGCCGAGCGGCGGTGGTAGGCCGCCAGGGTGTAGCCGGTGACCGACGAGAGCAGGACGCCGAGCACCAGCTCCATGGTGTCGGCGGCGCCGGCCATCAGGGTGGCCCCCAGGGCGGAGAAGAGCAGCACGCTGTAGTACTCCCCGTGGCGGGGGTCGTCCCCGAACCACTCCGGCGACAGCCCGATCGCCACCGCGGTAACGCCCAGCACGATCAACGTCGCCCACTGGGCCGCCCCGTCCACGGCCCAGGTCCCGAAGAAGGTCAGCTGCTGGGGCACCGACGCCATGAGGATGGCGGTGGTGGCGGCGGCGGCGGCCACGGTGCCCAGGGCCAGCCAGGCGCCCACCCACTGGCGGTGCCGGGGCACGGCCAGGGCGTGCAACAGGGTCACAGCCGCCCCCGCGACCAGCACCATCTGGGGGACGACGTGGCCGACCGGCACGGTCAGCCGGCCCCCACCAAGATGGTGCTGGCGCTGTCGATGACGGCCAGCAGCCAGCGGGGGTACACCCCGATGAGCACCACCACGGCCAGGGCGACCGCCAGCGCCACCGCTTCGGCGGGGACCAGGTCGGCGAAGGACGACCACCGCCGGGGGAGCTCCCCGAAGAAGAGCTTCTGGAGGAGCTGAAGGAACAGGGCGGCGGTGATCAGCACGCCCAGGAGGGCGATGCCGGCCAGCACCGGGTAGACGGAGAAGGTCCCCACGAAGATCTGGAACTCCGCCACGAAGCCGGCCAGCCCGGGCAGGCCCAGGCTGGCGAAGGCGGCGACGACGGTAGCGCCGGTGAGGGCGGGGGCGGGCCCGGCCAGCCCGCCGTAGGCGTCGAGGTCGTACTCCTGGGCCCGCTGCCAGAACGAGCCGGCGATGAGGAACAGCGACCCGGTGATCAGCCCGTGGGCCACCATCTCCACCGTGGCGCCGGTGAGGGCCAGGCGCCGGGCAGCCTCCTCCCCGCCCAGCAGGGACCCGGCGGCGGCGATGCCGAGGACGGTGTAGCCCATGTGGTTGACCGAGGTGTAGGCGATCCGCCGCTTGAGGTTGCCCTGGCCCAGCGCCACCAGGGCCCCGTACAGGATGCTCACCACGGCCACCACGGCCAGGACCACGGCGTAGCGCTGGAAGGTCTCCCGCATCATGGCGTAGGGGATGCGGATGAGCCCGTAGGTGCCCATCTTCAGCAGCACCCCGGCCAGGATGGCCGACGCCGGCCCGGGGGCGTCGACGTGGGCGGGGGGCAGCCACGTGTGCACGGGCACCAGCGGCGTCTTCACCGCCAGGCCGAAGGTCAGCCCCAGCAGGACCAGCCCGGCCCGTGCCCCCGCCCCAGCCAGGGGCTGCTGGCGGATGAGGCTGGCCATGTCGAAGGTGAGGGGGTCGGTGGCGAGGACCAGCCCCAGGATGCCCAGCAGCATGACCAGCGAGCCGGCCAGGGTGAACAGGAAGAACTTGAGGGCGGCCTGCCGGGCGTCGCCGTGGCCCCACCGCCCGATGAGGAAGTACATGCCCACCAGGCTCAGGTCGAAGAGCACGTAGAACAGCAGCAGGTCGAGGGCCAGGAACAGGCCGAGGGAGACGGCCTCGAGGAACAGGAACCAGCCGTAGTACTGCCGGGCCCGCCCCTTCGTGTCCACCGGGTAGGCCACGGCCAGGGTGAACAGCAGGGCGCTGGTGGTGGCCACGGCCAGGGCGATGCCGTCGACGCCGACCCGGTACCCCACCCCGAGGGAGGGGATCCAGGGGACCGCCTCCACCAGCTGGAACAGCCGGCCGCTCCCGGTCTCGAAGCGGGCCCACGCCGCCACCAGCAGGGCCAGCGGCACCGCCGCCACGACGGTGGCGAAGGCTCGGGGACGGCCCGAGGGCCAGCCCCGGGCGCCCACGACCAGGACCAGGGCGCCGGCCAGGGGGACGGCGATGGCCGCGCTCAGCACGCCACTACCGCCACGCCACCGTGGCCGCCACCAGGGCCACCACGCCGGCAGCCACGACCACGTAGTACTGGTGGGTGAGGCCGGTCTGCAGGCGGCGGCTGTCCCGGCCGGCGGCGCCCACCAGCCCGGCCAGGCCCCGGACCGCCCCGTCCACGCCGCCCTCGCTCACGGCCGACAACAGCCGGGCGGTGGTCTGGCCCAGGGCGGCCACCCCCCGGATCCCGGCGTCGACCACCCGGTCGTCGAAGCGGGCCGCCAGCCCGGCGGTGGCCTGGCCCAGGGCGGCCACCCCCCGGATCCCGGGGTCGACCACCCGGTCGTCGAAGCGGGCCGCCAGCCCGGCGGTGGCCTGGCCCAGGGCGGCCACCCC
>JBOGHU010000049.1:0-3513 GCA_050742255.1 Acidimicrobiales bacterium | reverse complement strand
GGCACGGTCTCGTCCGCCACAGCCGCCCCCCCCACGCCGCGGGTCAGGGACGGCGGGGCCGAGCCCGAGCCGCACGCCGTCGCCGCCAGCACGACGCTCACCCCGAGAAGCCCCAGCCGACGCACAGGGACGGGAGCATAGCGGCGGCGGGCCGGGATCGGTCCGGCGGGGCGGCTGTAGCCGAGCTCTGGTACGACGGGATCGTGAGACGGCCCCAGTTCCGCGTCGACCGGCGCGCCCAGGGCGTCCTGGCCGCGTCGGCGGCCACGGGTGTGGCCGTGGGGGTGGTGGTCGCCGGCTTCGAGCGGGTCACCGACGCCCTGCTCCTCGACGCCGTGCTGTCCCGCCCGGCGTGGGTCCAGGCCCTGGGCCCGGGCCTGGGCCTGGTGGTCGCCGCCCTGGCCCTGCGGTGGCTGGCCGCTGGGGCCACGCCCGCGACGACCGACGAGTACGTGGCCAACTTCCACGACCGGCGGCGGCTGGCCCTGCGCCCCGTGGTGGGGCGGGTCGTGGCCGGCATCGCCACCATCGGCACGGGTGGCGCCATGGGCCTGGAGGGCCCCTCCATCTACGCCGGGGCGTCGGTGGGCAGCGCCCTCCAGCGCCGCCTGAGCCAGGTCTTCCGGCGCGACGAGGCCAAGGTCCTGCTGGTGGCGGGGGCCGCGGCCGGAGTGGCGGCGGTGTTCAAGGCGCCTGCCACCGGTGTCGTCTTCGCCATCGAGGTGCCCTACACCGACGACGTGGCCCGCCGGGCCCTCATCCCCTCCCTCCTGGCGTCGGCGACCAGCTACCTGACCTTCGTGAGCCTGGTGGACCCCCGACCCCTGTTCCCCCTGGTCGGGGTGGGCTCGGGGTTCGAGCTCTCCGACCTGGGCGGGGCGCTGGCCCTGGGCCTGCTCGCCGGCGGCCTGGCCCGCCTCTTCAGCATCCTGGTCCACCGGGCCAAGGACGTGGCCTACCGCTGGCCGGCGTGGCGTCGGGTGGCCCTGGGCGCCATCGCCCTCGCCGCCCTGGTGCTGCTGACCAGAGCCGTCTTCGACCACCCCTTGAGCCTGGGCCCCGGCTACGAGGTGATCGCCTGGGCCGCCGAGGGCGACCAGACCCGTACCGCCATCGCCCTGCTCTTCGCGGTGCGCGTGGCCGCCACCGTGGTCACCCTGGGAGCGGGAGGGGCCGGTGGGCTGTTCATCCCCCTGGCCGTGCAGGGCGTGCTGCTGGGACGGTTCGTCTCCACCCTGGTGGGAGAGGAGGGCTCCTCGCTGTTCCCCGTCATCGGCATCGCCGCCTTCCTCGGCGCCGGCTACCGCACGCCCGTGGCCAGCGTGATGTTCGTGGCGGAGACCACCGGTCGAGCCGTCTTCGTGGTCCCGGCCCTGGTGGCGGCGGCTGTCTCCCAGCTGGTCATGGGCCGGGAGTCGGTGTCCTCCACCCAGCAGTCGGTCCGCTCCGGCCACCTGGAGCGCCGCTTCCGGCTCCCCATCACCACCGCCCTGACCACCGACGTGCTCACCGTGCCACCCGACGCCACCGCCGCCGAGTTCGTCTGGGTCCACCTGGTCGGGCGGCGGGAACGGGCCGTGGCGGTGGTGGAGGACGGCCGCTACCTGGGGATGTGCCTCATCGAGGTGGTCTCCGAGCTCCCGCGGGAGGCGTGGGAGGCGACCCCGGTGACGGAGGTGATGCGGACCGACCTCCCCGTGGCCCGGCCCACGTGGACCCTGCGGGACGCGGTGGTGGCCATGGAGAGCGCCGATGTCGAGCGCCTGGCCGTGGTCGACGCCAACGACGCCTTCATCGGGGTGGTGCTCACCTCCGAGATCGTCAAGCTCGACGAGATCCTGGAGGAGACGGGGGGGTGAGGGCCGCCAGCTACTCCTCGGCCAGCTCCTCCTCGTGGAGGCACCACGACGCGTGCTCGTCCCCGGGCTCGGCGCCGCACTCGGGGCAGGGCTCGACAGGACCGAAGCCCACGTCCTCGAGCTGCAGCTCGCTCGACATGCGCTTCACCGCGCGTGCCTCTTCGTAGCGCCGATGGCGACCCTTCTTCATCGCGGGATCTCCCGGCTCGATGCGACTGATGACGTCATGGCAGTCTACCGCCTGCTCGCGCACCGTCCCAGCACCCCGCCCCGTACCCCCTCGCCGTGAGCGAACCGTGGTGGAAGTCAGCGACATTCTACCAGATCTACCCGCGCTCGTTCGCCGACACCGACGGGGACGGGGTGGGCGACCTGGAGGGGATCCGCCGCCACCTCGACCACCTCGCATGGCTCGGCGTCGACGCCATCTGGCTGTGCCCGTTCTACCGCTCGCCCATGGCCGACTTCGGCTACGACGTGAGCGACCACTGCCAGGTCGACCCCCTCTTCGGCACCCTCGCCGACTTCGACCGGCCCCTCGGCGAGGCCCACGCCCGGGGCATCCGGGTGGTGGTGGACTGGGTCGCCAACCACACCTCCGACCGTCATCCCTGGTTCGTCGACTCCCGGTCGTCGCGGAACAGCCCCAGGCGCGCCTGGTACCTGTGGCGGGACCCGGCCCTCGGCGGCGGTCCACCCAACAACTGGCGGGCCGCCTTCACCGGGGAGAGCCGTTGGGAGCGCGACCCCGACGACGGCCAGCTCCGGCGGAGAGCGGTGGCACCCCAGCCCGGGAGTGACACCTCGGCCTGGCACCGGGACCCCACCACCGGGCAGCACTACCTGCACCTCTTCCTGCCCGGCCAGCCCGACCTCAACTGGCGGGAGCCGGCGGTGGTCGAGGCCATGCACGACGTCCTGCGGTTCTGGCTGGACCGGGGGGTCGACGGGTTCCGGGCCGACGCCGTCCACACCATCGGCTAGGACCCCGACCTCGCCGACGACCCCGCCCCCCTGGCCGCCCTGCCCAAGTCGTCGACGAACGACCACCCCTCGACCCACGCCCTCCTCCGTGACATCCGCCGACTGCTCGACGGCTACCCCGGGGAGCGGGTGGTGGTGGGCGAGGTGTACCTGCTCGACACCGCCCGGGTCGCCACCTACCTCGGCTCCGGGGACGAGCTCCACCTGGCCTTCGACTTCACGCCCCCCTACACGCCCTGGGCGGCGCCGGCGTGGCGCCAGAAGCTGGAAGACACCGACCGCCACCTGGGCCGGCACTGGCCCACGTGGGTCCTCGCCAACCACGACAGCCCCCGCGCCCGCACCCGCTACGGCAGCGAGGGCCGGGCCCGGGCCGCCGCGGTGGTGCTCCTGGGGCTGCGGGGCACCCCGTTCCTGTACGCGGGAGAGGAGCTCGGCCTGGAGGACGCCGCCGTCCCCCCGATGGCAGCCACCGACCCCGGCGGTCGCGACGGGTGCCGGGCCCCCCTGCCCTGGACCCGGGGGCCCCGGCACGGCTGGGCCGGCGAGCCCTGGCTGCCGCGGCCACCCGACGCCGCCGCCCGCAGCGTCGCCGCCCAGCGGCGCGACCCGGGCTCGATCCTGCACCTCTACCGGCGCCTGCTCGCCACCCGCCGGGCCAGCCCGGCCC
>JBOGHU010000048.1:0-16863 GCA_050742255.1 Acidimicrobiales bacterium | reverse complement strand
CCGCCGGGGAGGTCGGCCCGGCCCGGCTCGGCGGCTGGTGGCTGGGGGCGGGGCTGGTCGCGGTGGGCGTGGCCGGCGTCGCCGGCGTGGCCGTGGGTCCCGTGTCGCTGCGACCCGGGCGGGTGGTGATGGAGCTGGTCGACCACCTTCCCGGCACCGCGGTGGACTCGGGCCTCGACCCCCGCCAGGCCGCCATCGTGTGGGAGCTGCGCCTGCCCCGCGTGGTGCTGGGCCTGCTGGTGGGCGCCATGCTGGCGCTGGCCGGCGCCGCCTACCAGGGGGTGTTCCGCAACCCCCTGGCCGACCCCTACCTCCTGGGCGTGGCGGCCGGGGCCGGGCTGGGCGCCACCGTGGCCATCGTGGCCGGGCTGGGCAGCGCCGGGGCGAGCCTGGGGGTCCCCCTCCTGGCCTTCGCCGGCGCCCTCGGGGCCGTGGCCCTCACCTATGCCCTGGGGGCCGCCGGTGGCGGTCGGTTCGGACCGGCCACCCTCATCCTGGCTGGCGTGGCGGTGGCCAGCTTCCTGACCGCCCTCCAGACCTTCGTCCAGCAGCGCCAGAGCGACGCCATCCGCCAGGTGTACTCGTGGATCCTGGGCCGGCTGGTCACCGCCGGGTGGCGGGAGGTGGCGGTCCTGCTTCCCTACGTGGTGGTCACCGCCGTGGCCCTGCTGGTCTACCGGAGGGCCCTCGACGTGCTGGCGGTGGGCGACGACGAGGCCGCCTCGCTGGGCCTCCACCCGCAGCGGACCCGCCTGGTGGTGGTGGTGGCGGCCTCGCTCGGCACCGCCGCCGCGGTCTCGGTGAGCGGGCTCATCGGCTTCGTGGGCATCATCGTGCCCCACACCGTCCGCCTCGCCGCCGGGACCAGCTACCGGGTGGTGCTCCCCCTGTCCCTGCTGTTCGGGGCTGCCTTCCTGGCCGCCGCCGACCTGCTGGCCAGGGTCGCCCTGGCGCCGGCCGAGATCCCCATCGGGGTGGTGACCGCCTTCTTCGGGGCTCCCTTCTTCGTGGCGGTGCTGCGGACCAGCCGCGGGGAGGCCGCCCCGTGACCACCCGGACGACGCCACCGGCGGCGGTGGCCGGTGACGGGGCCACCTCGGCTCCGGTGGCGCTGGCCTGCAGGCGCCTGGGGGTGACGGTCGAGGGCGCCCGCCTCCTCGATGACGTCTCCTTCGAGGTCCGCGGGGGCGGGTGGCTCACCGTGGTGGGCCCCAACGGGGCGGGCAAGACCACCCTGCTGCGGGCCCTGGCCGGGCTGGTGGCCGCCGACGGGGCCGTGACCCTGGCCGGCCGTCCCGCCGCCGGGCTGGGTCGCCGGGAGCGGGCCCGCCTGGTCGCCCTGGTCCCCCAGGTCCCCGTCGTGCCGCCGGGCATGGCCGTGGGCGAGTACGTGCTGGCTGGGCCGCACGCCGCACCTCCCCCCGCTGGGCGGCGAGACCGACGCCGACGTGGCCGCCGCCCGCCACGCCCTGGCCGCCCTCGACCTCCTCCCCTTCGCCGGTCGGGTGCTTCGGACCCTCTCGGGCGGCGAGCGCCAGCGGGTGGTGGTGGCCCGGGCCCTGGCCCAGGCCGCCCCGGTCGTGCTCCTGGACGAGCCCACCACCGCCCTGGACGTGGGCCACCAGCAGGAGGTGCTGGAGCTGGTCGACCGCCTCCGGCGCAGCCGGGGGCTGACGGTGGTCTCGACCATGCACGACCTCACCCTGGCCGGCCAGTACGCCGAGCGCCTCCTGTTCCTCGACAGTGGGCGGGCGGTGACCTGCGGCCGCCCCGCCGACGTGCTCACCGAGGCGTTCCTCGCCCGCCACTACGGGGCCCGGGTCCGGGTCCTCGCCGGCGACGACGGGCCCGTGGTCGTCCCCCGCCGCCCGTTCCCCGACGATGCCTGAGCGACCAGCCGGCGACACCCAGGCGCCCGCGCCCGCCCTGGCGGGACGGAGATCGATGGTGGGCACGGCGCCGCCCTACTCGGCGGCGATGGCCAGAAGGATGTTCAGCCCCGCCGCCCGGCGGGCGGGGCGGAGCCCGGCCACCACCCCGACGACGGCACCTGCCACCAGGACCACGGCCAGGGGGCCGAGGGGGGCGGCGAACGTACCCACCGGCCCGCCCTCCGAGACGGCCCGCACCAGGGCCCAGCCCAGGAACACACCCAGGCCCAGGCCGCCGGTGGTGCCGAACAGGGCGATGATCACCGACTCCCAGCGGACCATCGACCGGAGCTGGCCCCGGGTCTGGCCCACCGCCCGGAGCAGGCCCAGCTCCCGGGTGCGCTCGTGGACGGCGAGCGACAGCGAGTTGGCGATGCCCATCGCCGCGATGACGACGGCCAGCCCCAGCAGCACGTAGACCAGCCCCAGCATCCGGGTCACGTTCCCGGCCACGGAGTCGACGTACTCCTGGCGGTCCTCGACGTCGGGAGCACCAAAGGCCTGGGCCACGGCCTGGACCGCCGACTTGCCGGCACCGAGGTCTACACCGTCGGCCAGCTCGACGAACACGGTCGCGTCGAGGTCCTGCACCGAGTGGGGCGACCACGTGGCGCGGGGGAGGAGCAGGTCCTCGACGAAGGTGCCGGCCTGGTAGAGGGCGCCCACCGCCAGGTCGGTCGTGGTGCCGTCGGCGAAGGTGACGGGGACGGTGGTGCCCAGCTCCCACCCCCGGTCCAGGGCGGTGCCCTCGGCGACCGCGAGCTCCCCGTCCCCGAGGTCGGCGAGGGACCCGTCGGTGACCTCGAGGTCGAACACCCGGGCCAGTGGGTCCGGGTCGGCGACGCTCACCTCCCGGCTCTCGCCGTCGACCAGGGCGTTGCCGGCGCCCAGCCCGACGGCGGTCCGCACCTCGGCCAGCTCGCCGATCTCGCTCGCCAGCGCGGCGCTGAGCCCGCCGTCGCCGAAGCGCCCGGCGCTGATGACCAGGTCGCCGGCGAAGGAGCCCGACAGCGTCCGGTCGATCGACGCCGAGAGGGACGAGGCGAAGACCGTGAACAGCGTGACCACGCCGACGCCGACCATGAGCGCCGAGGCCGAGCCGGCCGTGCGCCGGGGGTTGCGCATGGCGTTCTGGCGGGCCAGGGCGCCGGTGATGCCCCGCAGGGCCGGTAGGGGCCAGCCCAGGGCGCCACTGGCCGGCCTGGCCACCACCGGCCCGCAGACCACCACGCCCACCATGGTGAGCACAGCCCCGAGCCCGGCACGGGAGGCGACGCCGGCCCCGTCGGCGATGGCCGCGCTGAGCACCACCGCCACGCCGACCGCGGTCAGCGCCAGGCCCGCCACCACCCGGGGCGGGGAGGCGCCGGCCCGCTCCACCGAGACGTCGCGCAGGGCGGCCAGGGGTGCCACCCGCGACGCCCTCACCGCCGGGAGGGCGCCGGCGAGGAGGGTGACGGCGACGCCCACGGTGAGGGCGACGGCAGCCGTCGTGGCCGTGAACACCAGCCCACCGGTGGGCAGGGGGAAGCCGAAGGCGGCGAGCAGGCCCTTGAGCAGGGCGGCGATGCCGACTCCGCCCACCAGCCCGGCAGCGGCGGCGACCAGGCCCACGACCGACGCCTCGGCCACGAACGACACCAGGAGCTGGCCCCGGCCGGCGCCGATCGCCCGCAGCAACGCCGACTGCCGGGTGCGCTGGGCGACCAGGATGGAGAAGGTGTTGTAGATGCTGAACGTGGCCACCAGCAGGGCGACGGCGGCGAAGACCACGAGGAACCGCCGGAACAGGTCCAGGAACTGCTGGTTGACGGTGTCGACGTCCTCTCCGGTGGCCGCCTGTCCGCTGATGGCCTCGACGCCGGGGGGGAGCACCGCCCCGATGCGGCCCAGCAGCTCGTCCTGGGACACGTCCGGCCGGCCCCGGACCACGGCGCTGGTGACCCGGCCCGGCGCCTTGGTGACGTGCTGCTGGGCACCCTCGAGGGTGAAGGCGGTGAAGGTGACGGTGCCCAGGCCGTCGGCCGAGCCGAAGGTGGCGATGCCCACGATCCGCACCGGGACCGGCTGGGGGGTTCGCACCGTGGTGGTGTCGCCCACCCCCAGGTCGCCGTCCAGGGCAGCGCCGCGGTTGACCACGACCTCGTCCGGCGCCCGCGGCGCCCGCCCGTCCACGATCCGGTAGGGGTTGAGGTCGGGGTCGTCGATCCAGTTGCCCGCCACCGTCGGCGGCCCGTTCCCACCGATGGCCTCTCCACCGGAGCCGACGAGCTGGCCGAAGCCCTCGATGGACGGTTCGACGTTGGCCACGCCCTCGACGGCGGCGACCCGGCCCACCAGGGACTGGTCGACCAGCCCCGGGGCGATGTCGGCCTCGATCCTGGTGGCCGAGCGGACGACCGCGTCGGTGCCGGCGTTGACCTCGGTGAACAGCTCGTCGAAGTTGGCCCCCATCGTGTCGCCCAGCACCAGGGTCCCGGTCAGGAAGGCCACGCCGAGGAACACGGCGAGGAACGTCCCGACCAGGCGGCGCTTCTGGGCGAGGAGGCCGCTTCGGATGACCGCGCCCATGTCAGCCTCCCAGGTCCTTGAGGCGGTCGAGGACCGTCTCCGCCGTCGGCTGGTCCAGGCGGCCTACGATCCGCCCGTCGGCCAGGAACAGGGCGGTGTCGGCGTAGCCGGCCGCCACGGGGTCGTGGGTGACCATCACGACGGTCTGGCCCAGCTCCCGCACCGCCCCGCCCAGGAAGTCGAGGATCTCGGCCCCGGCCCGGGAATCGAGGTTCCCCGTCGGCTCGTCGGCGAAGACGATCTGGGGACGGCTGGCCAGGGCCCGGGCCACCGCCACCCGCTGCTGCTCGCCCCCCGACAGCTCCGACGGCCGGTGGGACAGCCGGTCACCGAGGCCCACGGTGTCGATCACCGCGCCCACCCACTCCCGGTCGGGCCTGGTCCCGGCCAGGGCCAGCGGGAGGGTCACGTTCTCGGCGGCGGTGAGGGTGGGGAGCAGGTTGTAGGACTGGAACACGAAGCCGATCCGCTCCCGGCGCAGCCGGGTCAGCTCCCGGTCCGACAGCGAGCCCAGCTCGACGTCACCGATGAGCACCCGGCCCGACGTCAGCTCGTCCAAGCCGGCCACGCAGTGCAGCAGGGTGGACTTGCCCGAGCCGGAGGGGCCCAGGATGGCGGTGAACCGCCCGCTCAGGAACTGCACCGTGACGTCGTCGAGCGCCCGCACCGCGGTCTCGCCCGACCCGTAGGTCTTGGTGGCCTGCACCGTCCGGGCGGCCACCCTGGTGGCGGTGGCGGTCACGGCCCTGACCGCCCCAGCTCCTCCAGGACCGCCAGGCGGTCCCGGTACTCCTGCTCGGTGATGCTGCCCCGGGCGAACTGCTCGGCCAGCACCGCCTGGGCCTGCACCGCCCGGGCGTGCCTGCCGGTCAGGCGCCTGCGCCACCACCACACCACGGCGGCGACGGTGGCGCCCCAGAGCGCCAGCCACACGAACACCAGCCACGGGCCCGGGCCCCAGCCCGGTCCCCGGCTCCACGCAACGATCGTCGAGAGCATGGGTTCATCGTGGCCGGCCCACCGAAGCGGCGTCATCGCCCGGGGGGAGGCTTCTCGGGTACGCCCCCCGTCGCAGCCCCAGCCGTGCCGCTACCCCGGCGGCGGTAGGTGCTCGGTCTGGCCGGCGCCGGTCAGTCCAACCACCCGGGGCGCACCAGGCCGGACTCGTAGGCGAACACCACCAGCTGGGCCCGGTCCCGAGCACCGAGCTTGACCATGGCCCGGCTGACATGGGTCTTGGCCGTCGCCGGGCTCACGAAGAGCCGCTGGGCGATCTCCTCGTTGGCCAGCCCCTCGGCGGCCAGGGCCATGACCTGGCGCTCGCGGTCGGTCAGGGCGTCGAGGCCGGGGACGGGGCGGGGCTCCTTGGCCCGGGTGGCGAAGGTGGCGATGAGCCGTCGGGTGACGCCCGGGGACAGGAGGGCATCGCCTCCCGCCACCGCCCGCACCGCCCGGAGCAGCTCGACCGGCTCGGTGTCCTTGACCAGGAAGCCGCTGGCGCCCGCCCTAAGCGCCTCGAAGACGTACTCGTCCAGCTCGAAGGTGGTGAGGATGACGATGCGCACCGCCGCCAGCCGCTCGTCCTCGGCGATCCGCCGGGTGGCGGCCAGACCGTCGAGCCCGGGCATGCGGACGTCCATCAGCACCACGTCGGGCCGGAGGCGCCGGGCCATCCCCACCGCCTCCTCCCCCTCACCGGCCTCGCCGACTACGTCGATGTCGTCCTGGGCGTCGAGCAGGGCCCGGAAGCCGGCCCGCACCAGGACCTGGTCATCGGCGAGGAGCACGCGGATCACGGGGGGCCGTCCCCGGAGGGGCCGTCCACGGGAAGCTCGGCCCGCACCCGGAAGCCACCGCCGGGTCGGGGCCCCACCTCCAGCCGCCCGCCCAGGACGGCGGCCCGCTCCCGCATGCCGGCGATCCCGCTGCCGCCCCCCGACGGCGGGGTCGGGGGCGGGCCTTGGCCGTCGTCGTCGACCTGGACGGCCACGCCGTGGTCACCGTAGGTGACGTGGACCTCGGCGCGGGCGGCACCGGCGTGGCGGACCACGTTGGTCAGCGCCTCCTGCACGATCCGGAAGGCGGCCAGGTCGACCCCGGACGGGAGCGGCGAGCGCTCCCCGTCGACCGCCACCGACACGTCCAGGCCCGTGGCCGCGGCCCTCGACACCAGGTTGTCGAGGTCGGCCATGCCGGGCGTGGGCCCACGGGGCGCCTCCTCGTCGGCCTGGCGCAGCACCCCGAGGACCGACCGGAGCTGGCCCAGCGCCTCCCTGCTCGCCTCCTTGATCGCCGACAGGGAGGAGCGGGCCTGCTCGGGCCGCTCGTCGAGGAGGTGGAGGGCCACGCCGGCCTGCACGTTGATGAGGGAGATGTCGTGGGCGAGCACGTCGTGAAGCTCCTGGGCGATGCGCAACCGCCGCTCGCTGGCCCGGCGCCGGGCCTCCTCCCGGCGGGTGCGCGCCACCTCGACGGCCCGCTCCCGCCGGGCCCGGGCCACCTCCGCCCCCGTCACCAGCACCCCGTGCCAGGCGGCGAGGGCGACGGCCTGGCCCAGCGTGGGCGGCGCCTCCCGGCCGAGGAGGGCGCCCAGCCACAGGAACGAAACCCATCCCACGGCGATGGAGGACCAGGCGACCAGCCGGCGCCCGGCCATCACCGCGGTCACGAACGCCACGACCAGGGCCAGGAACACCGGCCCGCGCGCGTAGCCGATCACCCAGTACGACAGGGTGGTCGCGAACGTCACGACCAGCACCGACGCCGGGTACAGCCGCCGGGCCACCAGGGCGGCGGGACCCGCCGCCAGCAGCGCCACCGCCACCGCATCGAGCGACGGGCGGTCGGGCTGGTTCTGGCTGGCGCCGTAGGTGGCCAGGATCTGCAACGCTCCCACCCCGAGGGCCAGCCCCACGTCGGCCGGCCACCGGGGCGGCCCCCCGAACCAGGAGCGGGTCGGTGGTCCGGCCACCTCGTCGGCCCTCACGGCAGAACGGTAGGCCAGCGGCCCGGCGCCCGTCGTCGCACCCAGGACGGGTCGGTGCCTACCCCGCGGGGCGTAGTGGGGGGCGCCCGGCTGCGCCCCCCGGCGTAGAGGCGCCCCGCGGTGGCCCCCCTAGATGGCCACCCTGACGTTGAGCACCATCAGCGGCCACGCCAGGATGCCCAGCAGGGCCGAGAGGATCCCCGAGAGCGTGTTCAGGTTGGCCAGGAGGCCCTCCCTGCCGACGACCAGGACGCCCATGATCATCCAGAAGACGAACCCGAGGGAGACCGGCTTGCCGAACACTCCGCCCGTTTGTAGCAGACAGGGGGTGGTCGTTGGTGGACCCTGCCGCCCCGCAGGATCGCCCCCGCCCCGGGGGGGTACGTTGCCCCAGTGGCCGCGGACGAGACCCCGCCAACGCTGGTGGCCTCCCGGTACCGCCTGGAGCGATCCCTCGGGGCCGGTGGCTCGGGGCGGGTGTGGCAGGGCACCGACACCGTCTTGGAGCGGTCGGTCGCGGTCAAGACGGTGGAGCTGCCCGCCCACGTGGAGGACGCCGAGCGCAGGGCCCTGCGCTCCCGGGTGCTCCGGGAGGCCCGGGCGGCAGCCCGCATCGACCACCCGGGCACGGTGCGGATGTACGACGTGGTGGACGAGGGCGACCGTGTCTACCTGGTCATGGAGCTAGTCCGGGCCCGGACCCTCGGTGACGTGGTCGACCACGACGGCCCGCTGTCCCCCCGGGTGGCGGCGGGGATGGGCCTCGAGCTGCTCGGTGCGCTGACCGCGGCCCACCGTGCGGGGATCGTCCACCGCGACGTCAAGCCCCGCAACGTCATGGTGCTCGACGACGGCAGCGTGAAGCTCGCCGACTTCGGCATCGCCACGGTCAAGGACGACGCCAGGATCACCGCCACCGGCATCGTTCTGGGCACCCCGTCGTACATGGCCCCCGAGCAGGCTCGGGGCCACGGCCCGGGACCGTCCGCCGACCTGTGGGGCCTGGGCGCCCTGCTCTACTTCGCCGTGGAGGGGGTGGGGCCGTTCGAGCGGGGCGGCGAGATCCTGCCCACGCTCAACGCCGTGCTCCACGACCCGCCCGGACCCATGGAGCGGGCGGGGCCTCTGGCCACGGTGGTCACCGCCCTGCTGGCCAAGGCGCCGGGGGACCGTCCCTCCGCCGGGGAGGCTCAGGGCATGCTGGCTGACATCGCCCGGGACGACGAGGAGCCCGGGGCCCTCGGCGCCGGGGCTGGCCCGGACCGGACCGCGGTGCTGGCCCCACCCCCGCCGGCCGGGGGGAGAGACGGGCGGCCGCCGCCGAGCGCCCCCTCGGCCGACCGCCCGGCCCTGGTCCGGCGCCCTCTCCCCCGCCCGCCCACCGGGTGGCTGGTGGCGCTGGCGGTGGCGGGCGCCGTCGCCGTGGTGGCGGTGCTCGCTGCCGTCGCCCTCCCCGACCGAGGCGGTGAGGACCCGGCCGCGGGGACCTCCCCCACCACCACCGTGGAGCCGACCACGACCACCGCTGGCGAGGCTCCGACCACCGCCTCCACCGCCCCGTCGACCACGGCGTCACCCGACCGACCCGACGGCGTGCCCGCCGACTGGGTCCCCTACGTCGACCAGGCCACCGGCTACCGCCTGTGGCACCCTCCCTCGTGGGCGCCCCGCCCGGCGGCGGGCAACGCTGTGGACTTCGGGGACCCGGCTTCGGGCGACTACCTGCGGGTCGACTACGTCCGGCCCCCCGGCGACGATCCCGAGGGGGCCTGGGAGGCCCAGTCCGAGAGCTTCGCCCGCCGGTACGGCGACTACCGGGAGATCCGCATCGAGGAGACCGAGTTCATGGGCTTCGACGCGGCCATCTGGGAGTACACGTACTCGGGGCAGCACGCCACCAACCTCGGCTTCGTAACCGACGACTACGGCTTCGCCCTCAACCTCCAGACCGCCGAGGCGCGCTGGGACCAGAGCCAGGACCTCAGCCGCGCCTTCGAGGCCGGGTTCCGGCCCCCGGGGTAGGACTCCCCTTCGGTCTCGGCCACCGGGCGGCCGCCCGGTGGCCGCCCGGTGGCCGCCCGGTTGGTCTAGCTGGTGGCGATGCTGAGGCAGGCGAGGACGAATGCGGCGCCGTCGAGAGCGACACGCATCACGTGCAGGTTGGTCCACTGGCGGCGGAGCCCCTGCCAGAGGTCGGCGTCGACCCCGGGCCCGAGCCGCATGGTCTCCTTGTTGATGGGGACGTTGCCGGCCAGCGTGATGACGAGCATGGCGACCAGGCACCCGGTCGCCAGGACGGCGAGGCCGGTGGCGCCGGTTCCCTCGGCGCCGATGGTCAGCGCCACCGCCCCGGCGACGGCGACGACCATGTAGACGGGCATGACCTTGCCGAGGATGCGATGGATGGCCTGTTCGGCGGCGAGGTGCTCGTCGTCAGGGAGCTCGAACAGCGCGGTGTGGACGAGCAGGGTTGCGAGCTCGTTGCCGAACAGCGCTCCGACGGGGATCAGGCCGACCAGCTGGAAGGCGTTCACCGTCCCCCCGCCTCCGAGCCGGCGCCGGCCGGGTGGTCGTCCTCCAGGCGCCGTAGCTGGCGTCGGGCCTCGCCGATCCAGCGCAGCCGCGCCTGCTTCATGCGGACGCCGTGCAGGGCGGCGAGACCCTCGAAGGTCGCGCCCTCGACCTCGCTGAGCCGCTCGTGGACCGCCGCCGCCTCGCCCAGGTCGTGCTCGGTCCTGGCACGCAGCTCCTCTAGAAGGGCGTCGACCTGCCCAGGCTGCATGCGGCTGGCGAAGAAGAGCTTGACCAAGAACGCGTGCTTGGGCCCCTCCTGGTCGACCTCAGCGGCGTCCAACCACGCCTCCAGCTCAGCCAGACCCGCGTCGGTGGGCGAGTACACCCGCTTGCCCGGCCGCCGGCCCTGGGCCACGTCGGCAACGGTGACACAGCCCGACCGCTCGAGCCGCCCGAGCTCCCGGTAGATCCCCGCACGCGACATCGACCAGAACTGCCCGATGGACCGGGCGCTCGCTGCCGTCAGCTCGTAGCCCGACATCGGTCGGCCCGAGAGCAGGCCCAGGATCGCGTACGAGCTCGTGGCCAGCTGCCGGTCGATGTGTCTACGCTAGCATACTCTCACCGAGAGCATGGTCGGCCACCAGCGGACCCGAAGGCCCCGCCCCTCAGACCAGTCGGCGGCGCACCAACAGCCAGGCGCCCCGGAGGACGAGGGCGACCACGGCGAGGAACAGCACGGTGATGGCCACCGGGCCCGAGCCGGCCACGATCCGCTCCAGGCCGCCGACGAAGCCGTCGCGAGCCCGCGCCCATGCCTCCCCCAGCCCTGAGCGGCGGCCCCCGAGCGGGCGGTCGGCGCCAGGCTCGGACAGGGTGATGCTGAGGGTGGCGAACGAGGTCTGGTCCTCGAGCAGCCGCTTCTGGCCCGAGAGCTGCTCGATCTCGACCTGGACCGTGTTGATCCGGTCCTGCACGGCCAAGATGTCGGTGATGTCCTCGGCATCGCCGAGCACGGTCAGCAACTGGCTGCGGGTGGCGTCCAGTGCCCGGAGGCGGGCGTCGAGATCGGTGAACTCGGCGGTGACGTCACGGCCCTGTGAGGTGGCCGAGCGGACGTCGCCCAGCCGGCGCACCTGGGTGAGCAGCTCTTCGAAGCGCTCGGCGGGGACGCGCACCGTGACCGTGCCGCTGGGGGCCTCGCCGCTCTCCTGCGTGCCGGTCTCGGCCACGAACCCGCCCATGCCGGTGGCGAGACCGGTGATGCGGTCGACGGTGGCGCCGAACCGCCCGCCGTCGACCTCGAGCTCGATCGAGCCGGTCTTCACCACCCGGGCGTCGCCCCCGAAGGCAGGGAGGCCGCGGGTGCCGACCTCGGCAGCCGCCTGGCCGCCCACCGCTCCGGAGGGCGCTGGTGCCGACCCGTCGGCACGGCCTGAGCTCTGGCGCGCTTCGAGGGCGCTCCTCGACTCGACGGCCTCGTCGGCGACGGTAGGGGGGCCGGCGGCTGTGTCGACGGTCGTACGGCCGCCTGCCAGGGTGGCGGCCACCGCCAGCACCACCACGCTGACCGCGGTCGCGACCACAGCCCGTTGACGCCGGCCATGCAGCCGGCGGGCCCGAACCGGCCCGGCTCGGTCGAGCACCGCCTGGGCCCCCTCGGCAGGCGGGCGCTCGGCGGCGGCCTCGTGGCGAAGCGCCCGGCGGAGCAGGTCCTCGTCGATCATCGCTGGTCCCCCTGGATGACGGTGTCTGAGATGGGCCTGACGGAGGTGACGGAGGTGACGGGGGTGGCGACGAGGCGGGGATCGTTGGCCAACCGCCGGCGGGCCTCGTGGAGCCGGGACTTGACCGTCCCCGGCCGGCGGCGCACCGCCACCGAGATCTCGCGCTCGCTGAGCCCGCTCCAGTACCGCAGGACGACCGGGAGACGCAGGTGGTCGGGTAGATCGGCTACGGCGGCGGCCACGAGCCGGGCCGACTCTGCCCGGGCGGCCGCCTCCTCGGGCAGCTCTCCCCCCGCCACCGCCGCCAGCGGCTCGTCGGTGCAGGTCCGGGCCTGGATCGGGATCTCCCGGCGCAGCGCCGAGTGGCAGGCGTTCACCAGCACCCGGTACAACCACGGGCGGACGCCATCGCCGTCGGGCAGCGCCGCCCGGAACCGCCACGCCCGCAGGAAGGCTTCCTGCACCGCCTCCTCGGCGTCAGCCGGGTTGCGGAGGATGAGGCGCGCCGTGCGGTAGGCGTCGTCGTACCAGTCGCGCAGCCACTCGGCCAGGTCGGCCATCACCCAGTACGACGCTGCGGGGCGCCAAAAGGTTCGGGGACCCTCCGTTTGTGTGCGCGACCCGGTCTTGTCCGGGCGGGCGCACCCCAAGGCGCCGGCCACTCGCATAGCGTGACGGGCGATGCCGAAGCGCGACCGGCCAGGCGGGAGGACGACGCCGAAGGGCACCCGGCCGCGGCACCTGCGGCCGGTGCCCGGACCGGCCAGCCAGAGTCGGGCGAGCGAGAGCTCGCCCGTCGACAGCATGATCGACGGCGGAGCCCGTGACGTTCTCGCCGAGAGCGACCCGCTGGCCGCCGAGACGTGGGCGAGCCACCTGCTCGGCACGTTCGACTCCGCCCGGCTCGCCGCCCGGCTCCCCCGCCAGGAGGTGCCGCCGTTCGAGGAGGCGATCCTCCAGCGGTGTGCCGAGCGGCGAGACCAGCGCGCCCTGGTCGTCGCCACCGCCCTCGCCGCCGTCCTGCCGCCGCCGTTGGACGAGCAGGCCCGGGGCCTCGTCGCCGGCCTCCGCCAGTCGACCCACGGCCCACCGTGGCTCGATGGGGTCGGGCTCGCCGAACCGGCTAGGGCGTGGCTCGCCACCGACGTGTTCGGCGACCAGGACACGCTGATCGTCGGCCTCGCCCAGCCGGGAGCGACGCGCCAGCACGCTGTCGTCGCGCTCGTCGACCACAACGTCTCCGGGCAGGCCAAGGACGCGTGGCTGGGTGAGGACGTCGACCACGTCGTCGCCGCATGGTCGTCGAACGAGGACCCCCACATGCGGTTGGAGGAGATGCCCGTCGAGGCCGTACTGGCCCGCCTCCGAGACGCCATGGCGGCCTCCGACCGGTGGGACGGTGACACCGCCCTGCGGACCGAGGACTTCGCCAACCACCGGGCACTGGTGTGGGCACACCTGCGACGTGCCGGCCACGGTGACACCCAGCACCCTCGGCGGAGCGAGGTGCCCCAGGCGGAGCGCGACGCACTCGTCGCCGACTTCCTCGCCTCGGAGCCCATGGCCGCCGCCCGGACGGCCCTCAGCGGCCAGGACATCGAGCTGCTCGCCCATCACCTGGTCGGGCTCCGGTGCGACTACGAGGGCCGCCCACTCCGATGGAGCCCGACCGTCGTCGCCCTCCTGCTCACCGATCTCGCTCCCCGCAAGCTGCTGCTCGACTCCGACCAGGCGGCCGCCCTGCCGGCTGTGCTGCGAGCCTTCGTTCTCTTCGCCGGCGAGCGGACGGGTCTCGAACCGGACTTCGTCGACGAGATCCTCGCGACCGTCGATGAGGCGGAGCCGAAGTTCCTCGAGCTCATGGGCGACCCGGCCGCAGCCGGCCCGGCCAAGGCCGTGCTGGCTGCCCTCCGAGCCCGGGGGGTCCCCCTCGACGACCCCGACGCCATCGCCGCCGCCCTCGACAACCTGGGCCCGCTGACGTTCCTCCAACCGACCCCTCGGGCCCCCCGTCCCAAGCCGGCGGACGCCCCGCCCGAGGTCGTCGCAGTGGCGGAGCGGGCCCCGGTGCTGACCCGCTTCGCCGCCCTCGTCGACTTCTACGGCGACGGCCGCAAGCTCACCGGCACCGGCCAGCCCACCCTCGCCGACGCCCGTGCCCTCGTGTCGCTGCTCGGCACCGACGACCGCATGGACGAGACGATCGGCAGCCGCACGTTCAAGACCACGTCAGCCGCCGAGCTGCCCGAGCTCGGCTTCACCGTCCGATGGGCGATCGCGGCCGGCGCGCTGCGCAAGCAGCACGGCAAGCTGCGCGCCACCGCGGCGTGGCGGAAGCTCCACGGGAAGCCCGTCGAACGGTGGGTCAAGGCCGCCGACGCGCTGGCGGGGGTCGGTCCCCTCGCCGCGTTCTACAGCCGCGCCCGCGAAGGCTTCCGCCAGCTGGCGGAGCTGGTCGACGAGCTCGTGCCCGATCTCCTCCACTCGCTCCGCTCGGCGCCGATGTCGTTCGACGCCGCCCTCGACGTGATATGCGCGGAGGCCGACGAGACGTTCGAGTGGAGGGGCTACTGGACGGAACCGGACGTTCGTCACCGGTCGTTCGGCCGCGACCTCGACATGCTCCTCCGCATCCTCGGGTGGGCCGGCATCGTCGAGCGGGTGGACGCGACGGTGGAGCCAGACCAGTGGGACGCCAAGCGGGAGCGGCTGGTCGGCGGCAGGCTGGAGCTCACGGCCGTAGGGCAGTGGTGGCTCGGGGCCGAGCGAGCGCCGGTCGGACCGCCGGCACCCTGAAGCTGGAGCGGCGGGTGGTCAGAGCGGTCGAGGCGGCGTTGGCGGAGCGAGCTGGCGCCAGGGTCGCGTCGACTCCCTGGAGCGTGTGACGCAGGCGAACCTGAGCAGGCTCTCCGCGGCCTGAATCCCGAGCGAGACCACCTACGTCGCCCGTAGCCCGGATCGCCGGCAGCTCCGCTTCACCAAGGGCCGCGATCCCAGCATCGAGCGCGCCTACCCGGACCCACTGGGCATCGCCGGAGCTGTCAGCGCCGAGCGGGAGCGCCTGGTCGACAATCAAGGCCGAGCGCCCGACCTGGTGGTCATCTCGGCATTGAGGGGCTGGACCTGCACCCGCTGCTCAGGGCGGGGGGACCTGCTGATCATGGAGGGCCCAGGACCGCTGTGCCTGGAGTGCGCCGACATGGACCACCTGGTCGTCCTGCCGCCCGGCGACGCGGCCTTGACGCGGCGGGCCAAGAAGGCCAGCCGGCTCTCCGCGGTGGTGATGCGATTCAGCCGCTCGCGGCGCCGCTACGAGCGCCAAGGGATCCTGGTCGAGGAGGAGGCGCTGGTCCTGGCCGAGCAGTGCCTTGCCGACGAGGAAGCGCGGCGGCGGCGGTGGGAGCGCGAAGCCCCTCGACGGACGGCGACGGACATCGAGATCCAGGCGGCGCTGGCCGGCGAGATCACCCGGCCCTTCCCCGGGTGCCCGCCGGAGCGGGCCGAGGAGATCGCCCACTACACGGGCACACGAGGCAGCGGCCGCATCGACAGGAGCGCCGCCGGACGTGCCTTGGACCCCGAGGCCGTAGCCCCGGCTGTCGCCGCCTCCGTGCGCCACGTCGACACGTCCTATGACGAGCTGCTGATGTCCGGCGTGCCGCGCCCACAGGCGCGCGAGCGGGTGGCTCCCGATGTCCACGCGCACAGCGAGGGCCGCGCCTTCTATGACCGCAAGATCGCCGAGGGCAAGACCCACAAAGAAGCCCTGCGCGCCCTGAAGCGACGCGTCAGCGACGCCCTGTACGCGCGCATGGTCCACGACGCCCGCCAGGCCGCCACCGCGGCGGCCGAGAAGGGCCCGGGAGGGCAACCGGGGAACGACTCTGTCGCCTGCGCGGCCGGCTCACACCCCGACACACCGGCTCTTCGGCCAAGCCACTCCCGGACCCGCTCCCAGGCTACGACGACCCGCCGCAGCGCACGCCCCAGCTCGCAGCGGTCGACCTCGAAGACGGCCCGAAAAGCTTCTTGACAAACAAACAAAGAGGGCTCGATCTGGTCGGTCGAGCCCGCAGACGCACGGACCCTGACAGTGCGCAGCCGCTCGCAGCGGTTGCTGGGTACGACTTTCCGACTGTAGGATTCTCTTGTGGCACGTACGACGCTCCGAGCCAAGGGCCAGTTGACCCTCCCCGAAGAGATCCGGGCCGCCGCGCGTCTCGAGGAGGGTGACCTCCTCGACGCCGAGATCACCGAGGACGGCATCCTGCTGCGCCCGCGAAAGGTCATAGACGCCACGCAGGCCTGGTTCTGGACCCCAGAGTGGCAGCAGGGTGAGCGGGAGGCCGACGCAGATCTCGTGGCTGGTCGTGGGGAAACCTTCAGCTCGGGCGAGGAATTCCTCGACGCGCTGCGCTCCCGGGCCAAGCCAGCGACTCGGCGACGCAAGCCCTGACGGGCGGTGCCGGCGTTCGCGTGGCTCGCTCGTCTCGGCGCGGACTTCGATCGCTTGTCCCCGGCTCAGCAGACAGCGTTCCTCGCCGCGATTGCAGAGTTCGTGGAGGACCTGCGCGCGGGAGGTCAGTTCCGGAAGGGCCTGCGAGTCAAAGGCGTGCAGGGTGCGTCAGGTGTGTTCGAGATGACTTGGGCCGACGATGGTCGGGCCACATTCCAGTACGGGGACGCGGTCCTCGAGGGCGAACCGCACGTCATCTGGCGCCGGGTCGGTACCCACGACATCTTCAGGCAGCCCTGACCTCGTCGCGCCAGGAGCGGTTCCGCCCGATCAGCTGGTCGGGGCTGCGGCGGGGGCGTCATGGCGCGCCACGACGCCGTCGAGCGGGCCGCGTACCCGTCGATATCTCAAGTCGGTTCGGACGTGTCCGCGCCGAGGAATCGGGCTCTTGTGACCGATCCGTGGGCGCCTGAGTAGCCCATCCGCGGCCGCACGCCGCCTCCTGCCTACGTTTCCGGCTGTTCGAAGGCTGGATTCGCAGGGAGGAGACACGGCGTGCGATCGACAAGGCTATGGGCTCGCCTCCTGGGGCTGGTGAAGGCGGTCGTCGAAGGCGTCGAGTTCGACGAGGACGACGAGTGCGTCGTGGTGGCGGTTCGTCCCCCCAAGGCCACCAAG
>JBOGHU010000047.1:0-6700 GCA_050742255.1 Acidimicrobiales bacterium | reverse complement strand
CGGCAGGGCCGTGAGGCCCACCGGCCCGGGGGGCGAGCGGAGGGGGAGGGTGGTGGGGATCGACCTCGGCGGCAGGCGGATCGGCGTGGCGGTGAGCGATCCCGCCGGCAGGCTGGCCACGCCCCGCCGGGTGCTCCGCCGGGGCCGGCGGCGGGCCGGCGACCACCGGGCCATCGCCGGGATCGTGGGCGAGGTGGGGGCGGTCCGGGTGGTCGTGGGCCTGCCGCTCACCCTCGGGGGCGAGGCGGGCCCGGCGGCCCGCCAGGTCATGGCCGAGGTCGACGACCTGCGGCGGCACCTCGAGGTCCCCGTGGAGGTGCACGACGAGCGCCTCACCACGGTGGCGGCCGAGCGTTCGCTGCGGGAGATCGGTGCCAGGCCCGAGGCCCGGCGGGCGGGGATCGACCAGGTGGCGGCGGCGGTGATGCTGCAGTCCTGGTTGGACCGGCGAACCCGAGAGGGGGGATGAGATGAGCGGGCCGCTCTTCGACGGGGGTGAGGCCGTCCCGCCGCCCCGGCCCCGCCGACCGCAGCGGGCGGGTCGGGTCCTGTGGGCCCTGGGAGCGGTGCTGGTGGTGGTGGTGCTGGGGCTGGGCGTGGCCGCGCTGTGGGTCCAGCGCCAGATCGACCCGCCGGGGGATCCCGGGGAGCGGGTTAGCGTCATGATCCCCGACGGGGCCACGACCACCGACATCGCCCACCTCCTCGCCGACGAGGGGGTCGTCAGCGACGGCCGCATCTTCCGCTACTTCGTGATCATCAACGGAGGCGGTCCCTTCCAGGCCGGCCGCTACGAGCTCCGGGAGAGCTCGGCCATGGGGGATGTGGTCGAGGCCCTCGGGGAGGGGCCCCAGCTGACGTCGTCGCGGCTCACCGTCCCCGAGGGCATCACCCTGAAGGAGGTGGCCGCCGCGGTCGACGACGTGGAGTGGCTGTCGGGTGAGCGGTTCTTGGAGGCCGCCGGCCAGGCCACCGTGCGGTCCCGCTTCCAGGCGGAGGGGACCACGTCGCTGGAGGGCCTGCTGTTCCCCGAGACCTACGAGGTGGACGAGACCCAGACCGAGACCCGTCTGCTCCAGCGCATGGTCGACACCTTCGACTCGGTGGCGGGCGAGCTGGGCTACGACGACGCCGTCGCCCGCACCGGGCTGAGCCCCTACGAGACCGTCATCGTGGCCTCGCTGATAGAGGCCGAGGCCAAGGTCGACGACGACAGGGCCAAGATCGGCCGGGTCATCTACAACCGCCTGCAGGCGGAGATGTCCCTCGGGATCGACGCCACCGTCTACTACGCCCTGGGCCGCCGGGGGGGGTCTCTCACCCGCTCCGACCTGGCGGTCGACTCGCCCTACAACACCCGCAGCGTCGTCGGGCTGCCGCCCACCCCCATCGCCATCCCCGGCAGGGCCTCCCTCGAGGCGGCCCTCAACCCCGAGCCGGGCCCCTGGCTGTACTTCGTGCTGACCGACGAGCGGGGCGTCCACTCCTTCTCGGAGGACTTCGGGCAGTTCCAGCGGGACAGGGAGGAGGCCAGACGCAAGGGGTTGATCTGAGACGCCCGGCGCCGGGCCCGAGGTGAGGAGGGAGGGGTGGCTCCCCGGCCCTCGCACCCGGGTGGTGGCGCTGGTCGGGTCCCCGGTGCGCCACTCGCTCTCGCCCCGGCTCCACAACGCCGCCTTCGAGGCCCTGGGCCTCGACTGGGCCTACGTGGCCTTCGAGGTCCCCCTCGGCGGCGGCGCCGCCGCGGTGGCGGCGGTGCGGGCCCTGGGCCTGGCCGGGCTCAACGTCACCATGCCCCACAAGGCGGACGTGGCCGCCGCCGTGGATCGGCTCTCGCCCACCGCCTCGGCCCTGGGCGCGGTCAACACCGTGCGCTGGGACCGCCACGAGGTGGTCGGCGACAGCACCGACGGCCACGGGTTCCTGGCTGCCCTGCGCGGCGACGCCGGCTTCGACCCGGCCGGGCGCCGGGCCCTGGTGCTGGGGGCGGGCGGTACCGCCCGGGCCGTGGTCCACGCCCTCGCCGGCGCCGGGGCGGTCCGGGTGGTGGTGGCCGCCCGCCGGCCCGCTCCGGCCGCCGCCGCCGCCGCCCTGGGCGGTGCCGTGGGCCGGGTCGGCGTCCCCGACGAGGCGGACCGGGCCGACCTGGTGGTCAACGCCACGCCGGTGGGGATGGCCGGGGTGGGTGTCCCCGACGCCCTGCCCCTCGACCCGGGCCGCCTGGGCCCGGGCCAGCTGGTCGTGGACCTGGTGTACGAGCCCCTGGTCACCCCCCTCGTGGCCGCGGCCCGGGCCCGGGGGGCGGCGGCGGTGAACGGGGTGGGGATGCTGGTGCACCAGGCGGCCCGGTCGTTCGAGCTGTGGACGGGCCAGCCGCCACCCCTGGAGGTCATGTCGGGCGCGGCCCTGGCCGAGCTGGCCCAGCGGTAGCGGCCCGCCCCGCCCGCCCCGGGACCGGGAGTAGCCTCGGGGCCCGTGGCCGAGCTGCTCGTCACGGTCGGCTGCGGGGGCCTGGGCCTGGCGGTGGGGCCGTTGGTCAACCGGGTCATCGAGCGGGCGCCGGGACGGCGCCGGGTGCTCGGGCCTCCGGAGCGCTGCGCCCGCTGCGGCGACCGGCCGGCGTGGTGGCTGGGCGCCAGGGGGGCGTGCCGAGGCTGCGACGGCTCCATCGGGGTCCGCCAGGTCCTGGTCACCGGGGGGACCGCCGCCCTCTACGCCGCCGCCGCGGTGCGGTTCGGCGTGGACTGGGCCCTGCCCGCCTACCTGGTGTTCTTCGGTGTCCTCGTGGCCGTGGCGGTGATCGACCTCGAGCACCTCCTGGTTCCCAACCGCATCGTGTCGGCGGCCCTGGCCGCCTCGCTCCCGCTGCTGGGCCTGGCCGCCGGGGCCGGCGGCGACTGGGCCCGCCTGGGGACGGCGCTGGTCGGGTCCCTGGCCGGGGGTAGCGGTCTCCTCGTCGTCCACCTTGTCCATCCCCGGGGCATGGGCATGGGCGACGTGAAGCTGGCCCTGGTGCTGGGGCTGTTCCTGGGCTGGCTGGGCCTGGCCCACGTGGCCCTGGGCCTGTTCCTCGGCTTCCTCCTGGGCGCGGTGGGCGGCCTGGCCGCGGTGGGGCTGGGGCAGCGCCGCGCCGCCGACCACGTCCCCTTCGCCCCCTTCCTGGCGGCGGGGGCGGTCCTCGCCGTGCTGGCCGGCGACCCCCTGCTCGACTGGTACCTCGGCTCCTGAGCGGGGCGGGCGGTACCCTCGGGTCCGTGCTCCGCTACCTCACCGCCGGCGAGTCCCACGGCCAGGGCCTGGTGGTCGTGGTGGAGGGTCTGCCGGCGGGGCTGCCCGTCACCGTGGAGGAGGTCCAGGGGGAGCTGGCCCGGCGCCGGCTGGGCTACGGGCGGGGGCCGCGGATGCGCTTCGAGGCCGACGTGGTGACCCTGGTGGGGGGCGTCCGCCACGGCCGGACCCTGGGGTCGCCGGTCGCCATCGAGATCGCCAACAGCGAGTGGCGTCGCTCCGACCGCTGGCACCAGGAGATGTCGCCCGCCCCGGGGCGCACCGCTGCGCCCCTCACCCAGCCCCGCCCCGGGCACGCCGACCTGGCCGGCATGCAGAAGTACGGCTTCACCGACGCCCGGGACGTGCTGGAGCGGGCCTCGGCCCGCGAGACCGCGGCCCGGGTGGCGGCCGGCTGCCTGGCCAAGGCCCTGCTGGCCCGGCTCGGGGTGTCGGTGCTGTCCCACGTGGTGCGGATCGGCTCGGTGGCCTCCAAGGCGGCCGAGCGTCCCACCCCCGCCGATCGGGAGCGGGTCGACGCCTCGCCCATCCGCTGCTCCGACCCCGCCGCCGAGGAGGCCATGGTCGCCGAGATCAGGGCCGCGGCCAGCGACGGCGACTCGCTGGGCGGGGTGGTGGAGGTGCTCGCCTACGGCGTGCCGGTGGGGCTCGGCAGCCACGTGCACTGGGACCGCAAGCTCGACGGGCGGCTGGCCCACGCCCTGGTCAGCATCCCCGCGGTGAAGGCGGTGGAGATCGGCGACGCCTTCGACGTGGCCACCCGGCGGGGGTCGGTCGCCCACGACCCCATCTCGTGGGACGCGGCGTCGGCGAGGTACCGCCGGGCCTCCTCCCTGGCGGGGGGGATCGAGGGGGGGATCTCCACCGGCGAGCTCCTGGTGGCCCGGGCGACCATGAAGCCCCTGGCCACCCTGAACCGCCCGGTGCTGGCCACCGTCGACGTCGAGACCAAGGAGGAGACGGTGTCGTTCAAGGAGCGCACCGATGTCACCGCCGTGCCGGCCATGGGAGTGGTGGCCGAGACCATGGTGTCCCTGGTGCTGGCCGACGAGGCCGCCCGCAAGTTCGGCGGCGACTCGGTGGAGGAGCTGGTCCGCAACCGTGACGCCTTCCTCGCCTCCCTCTAGGGGTGCCGCCCACGTGGTGCTGGTGGGCATGATGGCGTCGGGCAAGACCACCGTCGGGCGCCGGCTGGCCGCCAGGCTGGGGCGCCCGTTCCTCGACAGCGACCGCCAGATCGAGTCCCGCACCGGTCGGACCGTGCGGGAGATCTTCGAGGCCGACGGCGAGGCTGCCTTCCGGCGCCTGGAGTCCGAGGTCCTGGCCCAGGCCCTGTCGTGGACGGAACCGGCGGTCATCGCGGCGGCGGGGGGGGCGGTCCTCGACCCGGCCAACCGCCGCCGCCTGCGCCAGGCCGGGACCGTGGTGTGGCTGAGGGCCGACCCGGCCGTTCTGGCGGCGCGGGCCAGGTCGGGCCGCCACCGCCCGCTGCTGGCCCACGACCGGGTGGGCGTGCTGGCCCGGCTGGACCGGGAGCGGCGGGAGCTCTACGGGGAGGTGGCCGACCACGTGGTCGACGTGGGCGGTCGCCGCCCCGACGCCGTGGTCGACGCCGTGGTCGACGCCGTGGTCGAGACGCCCCGGTGATCACCGTCACCGTGGACCTCGGGCCCCGCTCCTACCCGGTGGTGGTCGGTCCCGGTGCCCGCCACCGGCTCCCCACCGCCCTGCCCGCCGGTGCCCGCCGGGCGGCGGTGGTGACCCAGGCGCCGGTCGGCGTCGAGGTCGACCCCGGGGTCGAGCACCGGGCGGTCACCATCCCCGACGGCGAGGCGGCCAAGTCCCTCACCACCGTCGAGGAGCTGTGCCGGGCCTTCGCCCGGTGGGGGCTGACCCGGGGCGACGTGGTCGTAGCGGTGGGAGGGGGGGTGGTGACCGACACCGCCGGGTTCGCCGCCGCCGTCTACCACCGGGGCGTCCCCGTCGTGCACGTCGCCACGACCCTGCTGGCCCAGGTCGACGCCGCCATCGGCGGCAAGACCGGCGTCAACCTGGCCGAGGGCAAGAACCTGGTCGGGGCGTTCTGGCAGCCGGCGGCGGTGCTGTGCGACACCGAGGTGCTGGCCACGCTGCCCGAGCGCGAGTACCGCAGCGGGCTGGGGGAGATGGCCAAGTACCACTTCCTGGCCGGAGGCGCCGGCCTGGGGCACCTGGAGCTGGCGGAGCGGGTGGCGGCGTGCGTGCGCATCAAGGCCGAGGTGGTGGCGGCCGACGAGCGGGAGGGGCCGTCGGGCCGGCGGGCCACGCTCAACTACGGGCACACCCTGGCCCACGCCCTCGAGACGGCGGGGAGCTACGGGCTGCGCCACGGCGAGGCGGTGGCCGTGGGCCTGGTCTTCGCCGCCGAGCTGGCGGCGGGCCTGGGCCGCATCGGGCCCGAGCGGGTGGCCGAGCACCGGGCGGTGGTGGCCGGGTACGGGCTCGGGGCCCGCCTGCCCGACGGGGTCGACCGCGACGGGCTGGTCGCCCTTCTCGCCCGGGACAAGAAGTCGGTCCGCGGTGTCACCTTCGTGCTCGACGGGCCCGGTGGTGTGGAGCCGGTCGAGGGGGTCTCCCGGGATGCCATCGACGAGGCCCTGGAGGCGTGCCGGTGAGCCCCGAGAGTCCCGGCGACGGTCGGCCGGTCGTCCTCCTGCTCCACGGGCCCAACCTCGACCTGCTCGGGGAGCGCCAGCCCGAGCGGTACGGCACCGCCACCCTCGACGAGCACGTGGCTGCGGCCCGGGCCGCGGCAGGGGCCGCCGGGCTCGCCCTGCGGCACCTCCAGTCCAACGCCGAGGCCGACCTGGTCGAGGCGGTCCACCGCGCCCGCGGCCGCTGTGCCGCCATCGTCATCAACCCCGGGGCGCTCACCCACTACGCCTGGTCGCTGCACGACGCCCTGGCCGCCTACGAGGGCGTGGTGATCGAGCTCCACCTCTCCAACCCCGACGCCCGAGAGCCGTGGCGCCACACCTCGGTGGTGGCGCCGGTCGCCACCGGCACCATCACCGGGCTCGGCGGCCACGGCTACCCCCTCGCCATCGACGCCGTCCGGAGGCTCCTGACGTGACCCCACCCCACCTGCCGCCCATGGACGTGCCCGGCCGAGCCGGGCGGGTCCGGGCCCGCCTGGCCGACGCCGGCTGCGACGCCCTGGTGGTGACCCGGCTGTCCAACATCCGCTACCTGACCGGCTTCACGGGCTCGGCGGCGCTGCTGGTGCTCCTGGCCGACGAGGCGGTGTTCGTCACCGACGGCCGCTACCGCGACCAGTCCGCGGCCGAGCTCGCCGGCGCGGGCGTGGGGGCGCGCCTCCACGTCGTCGTCGCGCGCGGTCGCGGCGAGAGGGTCGTCGCGGTCCCTCTCGGCC
>JBOGHU010000046.1:0-3575 GCA_050742255.1 Acidimicrobiales bacterium | reverse complement strand
CCAGCTACGCAAGAGCCAGCTACGCAAGAGCCAGCTACGCAAGAGCCAGCTACGCAAGAGCCAGCTACGCAAGAGCCAGCTACGCAAGAGGTTGGTCGGCGCCCTAGCATCGGGCCCGTGGCCGACCTGGCGTCGCTCGCCGCCGAGGCCAGCGGGTGCACCCGCTGCGCTCTCGCCGCCGGTCGGACCCAGGTGGTGTTCGGCATGGGCAACCCCGACGCCGACCTGATGTTCGTGGGGGAGGGGCCAGGGGCCGAGGAGGACGCCGCCGGCCTGCCCTTCGTGGGGCGGTCGGGCCGGCTGCTCGACCGCCTCATGGCCGAGGAGATGGGCATCACCCGCGACGACTGCTACATCGCCAACGTGGTCAAGTGCCGGCCGCCGGGCAACCGCGACCCCCGGCCCGAGGAGGTGGAGGCGTGCGGGGACTGGCTGGACGGCCAGCTCGGGCTCGTCCAGCCGGCGGTGGTGGTCACCCTGGGCAACTTCGCCACCCGGTCCCTGCTCGGCGCCACCGAGGGCATCACCCGGCTGCGGGGCCGGAGCTACCCCTGGCGCGGGGGCGTCCTGGTGCCGACCTACCACCCCGCGGCCGCGCTGCGGGGCGGTGGGGAGACCCTGGCCCGGATGCGCGCCGACCTGGTGCGGGCCAAGCTGGCGCTGTCCGGGTGACCAGCGCCGCCACCAAGAGCGCCGACGACACCCGGGCACTGGCCTCGGCGCTGGCAGGGCTGGCCCGCCCCGGCGACCTGCTCCTGCTCGCCGGGGAGCTGGGGACGGGCAAGACCGTCTTCGCCCAGGGGTTCGCCCGGGGGCTGGGCATCCACGAGCAGGTGACCAGCCCCACCTTCGTGCTGGCCCGCCGCTACGCCGGACGGTTGCGCCTCCACCACCTCGACGTCTACCGCCTCGACCACCTCCAGGAGGTCCTCGACCTGGGACTGGCCGAGATCGTCGACGACGAGGCGGTCACCCTGATCGAGTGGGGCGACGTGGTCGTCCCCGCCGTCCCCGCCGACTTCCTCGAGGTCCGCCTGTGCCACGGGTCGAGCGTCGACGACCGGCTGCTCACCTTCACGGCGGTCGGCCCGGCGTGGGCCGGCCGGGCCCACTCCCTACCGGCCGTCCTTCGCGACTGGCCGGCGCCGAGCTGACGTGCTGGTGCTCGGCATCGAGACCGCCACCTCCCAGGTGGGCTGCGCCATAGGCGGGCAGGAGGGGGTGCTGGCCTCCTTCCACGCCGCCCGGGGTCGCCGCCACGCCGAGTCCCTGGTGCCTGGGATCGACTTCATCCGTCGCCAGGCCCTGATCGACCTGCACGACCTCGGGGCGGTCGCCATCGACGTCGGTCCCGGGCTGTTCACCGGCCTGCGGGTGGGCGTGACCACCGCCAAGACCATCGCCTCGGCCCTGCGGGTGCCCATGGTAGGGGTGTCCAGCCTGGACCTGGTCGCCTTCCCGGTGCGCTGGACGGCGCGCCGCATCGTCTCGGTGCTCGACGCCCGGCGGGGCGAGGTGTTCCACGCCTCCTACCGGCAGGTGCCCGGGGGGGTCCAGCGCGTCAGCGAGCCCCGGGTGTGCCGGCCCGAGGAGCTGTGCTCGGAGCTGCTGGCCACCGGTGAGGAGTGCCTGGCCGTGGGCGACGGCGCCCTCCGCTACCGTGAGCAGTTCGCCGAGCTGGGCCGGGTGGAGGTCGGCGAGGCGGGGCTGGCCCACCCCTCGGCGGCTTCGCTGGTGCAGCTGGCGCGGGCCCGGGCGGTGCGGGAGGAGTTCGTGAACCCCTGGGAGCTCGAGCCCGTCTACCTGCGCAAGGCCGACGCCGAGATCAACTGGCCCACCCGCCAGCGCGCCCCCGGGCCCTGAGGCGACCCCCCCCGAAGGCGGCGCGAGAGGGCCCGAGGGCTGCGAGACTGGGCCGATGGCCACCCCCTCCCGGCTGCGGGCCCATCCGGTCGAGCTCGACATCACCGTGGTGCCGATGCGCCGTCGGCACCTCCGGGGGGTGCTGCGGATCGAGGGCCAGGTCTACCCCCGCCCCTGGTCCCTCGGGCTCTTCCTGTCCGAGCTGGCCCTCCGGGACTCCCGGTCCTACGTGGTGGCCCGGGTGGGGGGGGCGGTGGTGGGCTACGGCGGGCTGATCGTCACCGGCACCGACGGCCACGTCACCACCCTCGCCGTCGACCCGTCCTGGCAGCGCCGCAAGATCGGGACGCGGCTGCTGCTGGCCCTGGTCCGGCGCGGCATCGAGCGGGGGTGCACCAGCTTGACCCTGGAGGTGCGCATGGGCAACGCCGGCGCGCAGGCGCTGTACCGTCGCTTCGGGTTCGTGCCCGCCGGGCTGCGCAAGCGGTACTACGCCGAGACCAACGAGGACGGTCTGGTCATGTGGACCCACGATGTCGACCTGCCCGACTACCGTGCCCGCCTGGAGCGGATCGACGCCGCCCTGCCCCGACCCACCCTCGTGGGGGGGGACGGGTGACCGCCGCCCCGCTGGTCGACGGGTCCACCACCGTGCTGGGGATCGAGACGAGCTGCGACGAGACGGCGGCGGCGGTGGTCGTGGGCGGCCACGACCTGCGGTCGTCGGTGGTGTCCAGCCAGGTCGACCTGCACGCCCGCTTCGGGGGGGTGGTGCCCGAGATCGCCAGCCGGGCCCACGTCGAGCTGCTGGCGCCGGTGGTGGCCGAGGCCATGGTGGAGGCGGGGGTGGACGACTCCGAGGTCGACGCGGTGGCCGCCACCGTCGGCCCGGGGCTGGTCGGCTCGCTGCTGGTGGGGGTGAGCGCGGCCAAGGCCCTGGCCCTGGTGTGGGAGGTGCCCTTCGTGGGGGTCAACCACCTCGAGGCCCACATCTACGCCGCCTTCCTCGAGGAGCCCCAGCTCCAGCCGCCCGTCGTGGTGCTGCTCGTCTCGGGCGGCCACACCATGCTGGTGGCGTTCGGGGACCACGGCCGCTACGAGCTGCTGGGCTCGACCGTCGACGACGCCGCCGGCGAGGCCTTCGACAAGGTGGCCCGGTACCTGGGCCTGGGCTACCCCGGGGGCCCGGCCATCGACGGGGTGGCCATGGGCGGCGACCCGGCGGCGATCGACCTCCCCCGGCCCATGCTCGACGAGGGCTACGACTTCAGCTTCTCGGGGCTCAAGACGGCGGTGGTCAACCACGTGCGCGCCCACCCCGAGGCGGCCACCGCCGACGTGGCCGCCAGCTTCCAGGAGGCGGTGGTCGACGTGCTGGTCGACAAGGCCCGCCGCGGCGCCCGGGAGATCGGGGCCCGGGGCCTGTGCCTGGCCGGGGGGGTGGCCGCCAACTCGCGGCTGCGGGAGCGGGTCAGCCACGCCTGCGTCGAGGACGGCCTCCACGGCTTCCTCCCCAGCCGCTCGCTGTGCACCGACAACGCCGCCATGGTGGCGGCGGTGGGCTGGTGGCGGCTGCGGTCCGACGGTCCCAGCCCCCTCGACGCCGGCGCCGACCCGTCCCTGGGCCTGCCGGTGGTTGCGCCCTGATCCCCGCCGGCCCCGCCGCCATCTCCGCCCCGATCCCCACCGCCGGCCCCACCGCCATCCCCGCC
>JBOGHU010000045.1:0-16426 GCA_050742255.1 Acidimicrobiales bacterium | reverse complement strand
TCACATCAATCGAGTGCTAACCCCGTGCCCAACGGAGGGATTCAGGGATGCCGAAGATCATCGCTTTCGACACGGAGGCCCGTCGCAGTCTCGAGTCCGGCATGAACAAGCTGGCCGACGCCGTACGAGTCACCCTCGGCCCCAAGGGTCGAAACGTCGTGCTCGACAAGAAGTGGGGCGCTCCCACCATCACCAACGACGGCGTGTCGATCGCAAAGGAGATCGAGCTCGATGACCCTTACGAGAACATCGGGGCCGAGCTGGTCAAGGAAGTCGCCAAGAAGACCGACGACGTAGCCGGTGATGGCACCACCACCGCCACCGTACTGGCGTGGTCGATGGTCCGCGAGGGCCTGCGCAACGTCGCCGCCGGGGCCAACCCGATGTCGCTGAAGAGAGGCATCGAGGCCGCCGTCGCCGAGGCCGTCGAGGCGATCGCCGACGTGGCGGTCGACGTCGACTCCAAGGACCAGATCGCCCAGGTGGCCGGCATCTCGGCCGCCGATCCCGAGATCGGCGAGATGATCGCCGAGGCCATCGACAAGGTCGGCAAGGACGGCGTCATCACCGTCGAGGAGTCGCAGACCTTCGGCATGGAGATGGACCTGGTCGAGGGCATGCGCTTCGACAAGGGCTACATCTCCCCGTACTTCGTCACCGACCCCGAGCGCATGGAGGCGGTCCTCGAGGACCCCTACATCCTCCTCGTGGGCTCGAAGATCTCCGCCGTGCGGGACCTTCTCCCGGTGCTGGAGAAGGTGATGCAGTCGGGCAAGCCGCTGGTGATCATCGCCGAGGACGTGGAGGGCGAGGCCCTGGCCACCCTGGTGGTGAACAAGATCCGGGGCACGTTCAAGTCGGCGGCGGTGAAGGCGCCCGGCTTCGGCGAGCGGCGCAAGGCCATGCTCCAGGACATGGCCATCCTCACCGGCGGCCAGGTCATCACCGAGGAGGTCGGTCTCAAGCTCGACGGCATCACCCTCGACCTGCTGGGCTCGGCCCGCAAGGTCGTGGTCACCAAGGACGAGACCACCGTGGTAGAGGGGGCGGGCTCCGAGGAGGACCTGAAGGGCCGCATCAACCAGATCAAGGCGGAGATCGAGAACACCGACTCCGACTACGACAGGGAGAAGCTCCAGGAGCGCCTGGCCAAGCTGGCCGGCGGGGTGGCGGTGATCAAGGTGGGCGCCGCCACCGAGGTGGAGCTCACGGAGAAGAAGCACCGCATCGAGGACGCCGTGAGCACCACCAAGGCCGCCATCGAGGAGGGCGTGGTCCCCGGCGGCGGGGTGGCGCTCCTGCGGGTCCAGGCCAAGGTCGACGACCTGTCCCGGCGCCTGGAGGGCGACGAGGCCACCGGTGCGCGCCTGGTGAGCCGATCCCTCGAGGAGCCGCTCAAGCAGATCGCCGTCAACGCGGGGATGGAGGGTGGCGTGGTCGTCGAGAAGGTCCGGGGCCTGGCCACGACCGCAGAGGGACTCAACGCCGCCACCGGCGTCTACGAGGACCTCACCAAGGCCGGCGTCATCGACGCCGCCAAGGTGACCCGCTCCGCGCTCCAGAACGCGGCCTCCATCGCCGGGCTGTTCCTCACCACCGAGGCGGTCATCGTCGACAAGCCGGAGGAGAAGCAGTCTGCCGCCGTCGGTGCCGGGATGGACGACTACTGATCGGCTGACCGTCCCCCTGCTGGGTACCGTCGGGCACGGCGTGGTCGACGTGCGTCGCCGGCCGGGCGGCCCGGCGCCACCCCCGGTACCGCCGGGAGGCCCCCCCTGAGCCCCGACCGGCCCGCCCCGGGAGCCGGCACGGTACGCTGTTGGCCGTATGGCCAGTCGCGCCCCGGGGGCGGTGCGTTGCCCGCAGGGCCACGTGACCGGCTCGCTGCTGCTCGCCGTCGCCCTGACCCTGGCGGCGTGCGGCGGCTCGGAGTTCACCTACGTCGCCAACCGAGAGGAGCAGGTGTTCTTCAAGATCCCCGAAGACTGGGGGCTGTTCGAGGAGGGTGAGGTCATCATCCCGAACGAGAACGTGACCGCCGTCCAGGCGGCCGAGCTGCGGGACCGGGTGTGGCTGCGCGGCTTCGACGGCTCCGAGCGGCCGTCGGCCGGGAACGTCCTCCTCCGGTCGGCCAACGACCCCCGGGGCTACGCCGAGGTGCGCCTGCTGGCGCCCGACGAGCGGGAGTCCGTCTCGCTGGTCGAGCTGCGGCGCAGCGGCTTCCCCCTAGACTCCGAGACCGGCGAGCCCATCGACCCCATCGCGTTCCAGGCCCAGAACCCCGGGGGGCCCGTCCGGATCCTCCACTACGAGGACGACATCGTCCTCGAGAACGGCTCGCACGGGACCCGGGTCACCGCCCTCCTCGACGACGACTCGCCGTCGGTGTTCGACCAGTTCACGTTCGTGGACGCGGCCACGACCCGTCGCTACATCTTCACCATCGGCTGCAGCATCGAGTGCTGGACCCAGAACGAGGGGCTCATCGCCGAGATCGCCGACTCCTGGACCCTCGAGGAGACCCCATGAGCACCACTGGCCCTCCCCTCCTTCCCGCCGCCGACATGCCGCCCGACATGCCACCCGACATGCCACCCGAGATGCCGCCCCCGGTGCGCAAGAGGCAGGCGGGGTGGGACCGGGTCAGGTTCCTCGTCCTGGCGGCGGCGGTCTTCGGGTTCATGGTGTGGTCCGACGTCTCGGCCAACCCCATCCTCCCCATCGACGCCGCCGTGGAGCGCCAGCTCGCCGCCCGGTGGTGGCTGCTGGCCCTGGCGGGCCTGGAGCTGGTCCGCCAGCTCCACTACCTGGTGAGCGAGCGCTCCGCCCGGTGGCACGGCCTGTGGAGCCGGCGGATCTGGGGTGGCCTCGACCGGCGGGCGGGACGGTGGAACCCCTGGACCCGGTTCCGCCTGGGGCGCGTGGCGCGCTGGCTGGCGCTCCTGGTCGCCCTCGACCTGCTCCTGGCCGCCCTGTTCGACCTCTCGCCGGCCCTGGCCCTGGCCCAGGCCCCGGCCCGGCTGTTCTCCTTCCTGCCCCTGGTGCTGCAGCTGGCCTTCGCCTTCTTCTTCATCGCCTTCCAGTTCATCGGCCTGTTCTGGCTGCTGTCCCGGGGTGGCGTCGACGTCTACATGCCCGACGACATCGAGACCCGCTTCAGCGACGTGTGGGGCCAGGACAACGTGCTGGAGCGGGTGAAGGAGAACATCGTCTTCCTGGAGGACCCCGAGTCCATCGAGAAGCGGGGCGGCTACGTCCCCGGCGGCCTCCTGCTGTGGGGCCCCCCCGGCACCGGCAAGACCCTGATGGCCGAGGCGGTGGCGGGCGAGACGGGACGGCCCTTCGTCTTCGTCGACCCCGGGGCCTTCATCAACATGTTCTTCGGGGTCGGCATCCTCAAGGTCAAGAGCCTGTTCCGCAAGCTGAGGAAGCTGGCGCTGCGCTACGGCGGGGTGATCGTCTTCTTCGACGAGGCCGACTCCCTCGGCAGCCGGGGCCAGATCACCCCCGGCTTCGGCGGTGGCGCCGGGTCGTCACTGTGGTCCTCGCCGCCCCCCTGCAACGGCCTGTCGTACCTCGACCCCGACACCGCCGGCCGCCTGCTCGCCCACCACGTCGCCGCCCCGGCGCCCGAGGGCCCCACCCGGGAGCGGTTCATGATGGGGGGGGGCATGGGCGGTGGGGGCATGGGCACCCTCCAGGCCCTCCTCAGCGAGCTCTCGGGGCTGAAGAAGCCCCGGGGCCTGATCAACCGCTACGCGCGGCGCCTGCTGGGGCTCAAGCCCAAGCCACCTCCCAAGTACCGCATCCTCGTGATGATGGCGACCAACATGCCCCAGGCCCTCGACGAGGCCCTGCTGCGCCCGGGGCGGATCGACCGCCTCTACAAGGTCGGCTACCCCTCCAAGGTGGGCCGGATGCGCACCTACTGGGGCTACCTCGACAAGGTGTCCCACACCCTGGTCGAGGAGCAGGTCGACCGGCTGGCCACCATCACCCCCTACGCCACCGGAGCCAGCATCAAGGACCTCGTCAACGAGGCGCTGATCAACGCCATCCGCCACGGGCGGGACGCCATCGAGTGGGCCGACGTGGTCAAGGCCAAGCAGCTCAAGGACCTGGGCCCACCCGAGGACGTCGAGTACATCGAGCGGGAGCGCCACGCCGTGGCCGTCCACGAGGCCTGCCACGCCGTGGCCGCCTACCGGGTGCGGCGCCACCTCACCATCGACATCGCCACCATCGAGAAGGGGGGCACCTACCTGGGCATGGTGGCCAGCATCCCCCCCGAGGACCAGTTCACCCGGTGGCGCAGCGAGTACGAGGCCGACATCGTGGTCAGCCTGGCCAGCCTGGCCGGGGAGCGCATGTTCTTCGCCGGGGACAACTCCTCGGGCGTCTCGGGTGACCTGGAGTCGGCCACCACCATCGCCACCATGATGGAGGGCTACTGGGGCATGGGCTTGACGGTGGCCTCCCACGGCGTCACCCACAAGGTCGGCATCGGCGGGGGCGGCAAGCCCGGTGCCGACGAGAAGGACAAGGAGAAGGAGCTGCTACAGGGCAACCTGGGCCAGCGCATCGAGGACAAGCTGGCCGACCTGATGGTCCGCACCGAGCGCCTCCTGGCCGAGTACCGCCGGGACGTGCTGGCGGTGGCCCACGCCCTGGAGACCAACAAGACCGTGACCGGCGACGACATCGCCGCCATCATCGAGGGCCGGGCGGGACCCCTGATCGACGGCCGCATGTACCACACGCCGGAGTTCGAGGGGCTGGCCGAGGGCTACCACGCCCGGGCCATGGCCGCCCACCAGGGCCACTCCCGGGTCGACGTCAGCCTGCCGGCGGTGGACGACTGGTACGACCCGCCGATCGAGGCGCCGGTGGAGCCGGTCCCCTCCCGCGCCGACCTCCCGGGGGTCCCCGGCGACGACTGACGCTCATCCGACCGCCCTCTCTCCGCTCTCCGGTCACTGGACGTCGGTGGGCGACACCGGGCGACCGGAGAGCAGCGAGACAGCCGGCTCCCCTAGGCTGAGCGGCGTGGCCAAACCGGTGGCGCCCGCACATGGCTGGGGTGTGCTGCACCTGTTCTGCAAGGTGCGGCCCGGTGCCGGCACCGACGCCCAGGCGGTGGCCGCCGCCGCCAAGGCGGCGACGGCCGGCGACCACCAGGTGGTGCCGTTCGCGGTGCTGGGCCACAAGGCCGACGTGGGTTTCCTGGCCCTGGGCCCGGACCTGTGGCGGCTGCGGGCGCTCCAGTCCGACCTGCAGGAGGCGGGGCTGGCGGTCACCGGCTCCTACGTCTCTTTGACCGAGGTGTCCGAGTACTCCCAGGGCGTGCCCGAGAAGGCCCGCCGCGCCCGCCTCTACCCCACCCTGCCCCCCGCAGGCATGCCGGCGCTGTGCTTCTACCCCATGTCCAAGCGCCGGGACCCCCAGCAGAACTGGTACGCCCTCCCCTACGAGGAGCGCCTGGAGCTGATGTACGAGCACGGCCGGTCTGGGCGCGGCTTCGCCGGGCGGGTGCTCCAGCTGGTCACCGGCTCCACCGGCCTCGACGACTTCGAGTGGGGGGTGACGCTCTTCGCCGTCCGTCCCGACGACCTCAAGGAGTGCGTGCACGCCCTTCGCTTCGACCGGGTCTCGGCCCGCTACGCCGACTTCGGGCCCTTCTACACCGGGCTGGTCGCCCCCCTCGACGAGGTGCTGGAGCGGGTGGGCCTGCGTTCGTGACGAGCCGGATCCCCGGGTGGTGACCCTGCCCCCGGGCCTCGTCCGGCGGGCCCGCCTGCTGGCCACCGCGGCCGTCACGGCCGGGGCGGCGGCCCTGTTGAGCTGGGCACCGCCGGCCGCCGGCCAGGAGGGACCACCCGCCACCAGCGTGCGGGGCCGGCTCAGCACGGTGGTGGAGGGTGAGCGCCGGGGCGTGAGCGGGGTGGAGGTCACCGTCAGCCGGGACGGCGAGGACATCGGCTCCGACACCACCGACGGCAGCGGCGACTGGGAGGTCGAGCTGCCCGGTGGCGGCGCCTACCAGGTCACCCTCGTGGCCGACACCCTCCCCGAGGACGTGAGCCTGCGCGACCCCGAACAGGCGTCGGTCGAGGTGGTCGTGCGCGACGGGCAGCGGGCGGGGCGGGCCTTCCCCCTGGGCGAGAGACCGGTCGGGCGCAACACCACCCCGGCCCGCATCGCCAACCTGACGGTCGAGGGGGTGAAGCTGGGGTCGGTCATAGCCATCAGCGCCATCGGCCTGTCGCTGGTCTACGGCCTCACCGGCCTGGTGAACTTCGCCCACGGCGAGCTGGTGACCTTCGGGGCGCTGGTCGCCTGGTACCTCAACGCCGCCGGTGGCGGCCCCGGGCTCCAGCTGGTCCTCGCCGGCGGGCTGGCCGTGCTGGTCGGCGGGCTGTTCGGGCTGAGCCTGGAGCGGGCGCTGTGGCGGCCGCTCCGGGACCGCCAGACCGGCAACATCGCCCTCATCGTCATCTCCATCGGCCTCTCCCTGCTGCTGCGCAACGTCTACCTCATGCTCTTCGGGGGAGGCGCCCGGCCCTACGTCGACTACACGGTGCAGCGGGCCGTCTCGGTGGGCCCCATCTCCCTGCCGCCCAAGGACTACGCCATCGTGGCCATCTCCCTCGGCGTGCTCGTGACCGTGGGCCTGCTCGTCCAGCGCACCCAGACGGGGACCGCCATGCGGGCGGTGGCCGACAGCCGGGACCTGGCCGAGGCGTCGGGGATCGACGTGCGGCGGGTGATCCTGGTCACCTGGATCGTCGGCACCGCCCTGGCCGCGCTGGGTGGGGTCCTCCAGGGGCTGACCGAGCGGGTGAGCGCCGACCTGGGGTTCACCCTCCTGCTCTCGGTGTTCGCCGCCGTCATCCTCGGCGGCCTCGGCACCGCCCACGGGGCCATGGTCGGTGGGCTGGCGATCGGGGTCATCACCCAGGTGAGCACGTTGTGGGTGTCGGTCGAGCTCAAGTCGGTGGTGGCCCTGGCGGTGCTGATCGCCATGCTGCTGGTCCGGCCCCAGGGCCTGTTGGGCCAGCCCGAGCGGGTGGGGTGAGGTGGTGGGCTGATGGACCTCGGCGCCATCCTCCTCGACGCCATCCGGGTGGCGGTCAGCGCCCAGGCCGCCGGGTACGCGGTCGCCGCCGTCGGCCTCAACCTGCACTTCGGCTACACCGGTCTGCTGAACTTCGGGCACGTGGGGTTCTTCCTGGCCGGAGCCTACGGCGCCGCCATCACCGTCGACATGGGGGGGTCGCTGTGGGCGGGCATCGGCGTGGGCCTGGCCGTCGCGGTCGCCCTGGGGCTGCTGCTGGGGCTGCCCACCCTGAGGCTGCGGGCCGACTACCTGGCCATCGTCACCATCGCCGCGGCCGAGATCCTGCGGCTGGCGACGCGCTCCAACGCCGCCCGTCCCCTGACCAACGGGGTCTTCGGGATCAAGTCGGTGGCCGGGGACTTCTACGCCGTCAACCCCATACCCCCGGGTACCTACGGGGTCGGCGGGCTGGTCTTCAGCCAGCGGAGCATGTGGGTCATCGTCGCCGGCTGGGTGCTGGCGGTGGTCTGCACCCTCCTCCTCCGGGCCCTGGTCCGCAGCCCGTGGGGGCGGGTGGTGCGGGCCATCCGGGAGGACGAGGACGCGGCCCGGAGCCTGGGCAAGAACACCTTCGCGTACAAGCTCCAGAGCCTGGTCCTAGGTGGCGTCTTCGGCGCTCTCGCCGGGGTGGTGCTCATGGTGAACCAGCAGTCGGTCGCCCCCGACTCCTATGTCCCGGTGGTCACGTTCTTCACCTACGCCATCCTCATCCTGGGCGGTCCCGGCACCGTCTTCGGTCCCCTCGTGGGCTCGATGCTCTTCTGGTTCCTCATCCAGGTCACCGAGAGCTTCCTGCGCCAGGCCACCACCACCGGGCTCATCCCCGAGGCCCTGGTGGGCACCCAGGACGTGGCCGCCCTGCGCTTCGCCCTGGTAGGCCTGGGGCTGATGGTGCTGATGGCGTTCCGCCCCCAGGGCATCTTCGGCAAACGGGAGGAGCTGCTGCTCGATGCCCGCTGAGCCGGTGCCGCTGTCGGGCGTGGAGCCGAGGGCCGGGGTGGCCAAGCCCGACCCCCTCCTGGTCGTGGACGGGGTCCGCAGGACCTTCGACGGGCTCACCGCCGTCGACGTGGACCACCTGGAGGTGCAGCGGGGGTCCATCACCGCCCTCATCGGGCCCAACGGGGCGGGCAAGACCACCCTGTTCAACGTCCTGACCGGCTTCGACCGGCCCGATCGGGGCCGGTGGCGCTTCGCCGGCACCGACGTGTCCGCCCTGCCGGCCCACCGCCTGGCCCGGGCGGGCATGGTCCGTACCTTCCAGCTCACCCGGGCCCTGGCCAAGATGAGCGTCGTCGACAACATCTGCCTGGCCGCCACCGCCCAGACCGGGGAGCGCTTCCTTCAATCGCTGGCCCGTCGGCGCTGGCGGGAGGAGGAGCGCGACGTGGTCCGGCGGGCCGACCGGCTCCTGGCCCGCTTCGACCTCGACCACATGCGCGACGAGTACGCCGGCACGCTGTCGGGGGGGCAGCGCAAGCTGCTGGAGATGGCCCGGGCCCTGATGGCGGAGCCGGCCATGGTCCTGCTCGACGAGCCCACCGCCGGGGTGAACCCGGCCCTGACCCGATCGCTCCTCCAGCACACCGCCGAGCTGCGGGACGGGGGGATGACCGTGCTGTTCGTCGAGCACGACATGGACGTGGTCATGGGGATCAGCGACTGGGTGGTCTGCATGGCCGCCGGTGCGGTGATCGCCGAGGGCCCCCCCGCCGCGGTGGGCACCAACCCCGCCGTCATCGACGCCTACCTCGGCACCCACCGGGCCCAGGTGCCCGATCCGGCACCGTGAGCGCCATGGCCGGCGAGACCCCGCTGCTGGAGGCGAACGGGCTGGTGGCGGGGTACCTGCCCGAGGTCGACATCCTGCGGGGCTGCGACCTGACCCTCCGCCGGGGGGAGGTCGTGGGCGTGGTGGGCCCCAACGGCGCCGGCAAGTCCACCTTGCTCAAGGCAATCTTCGGGCTGGTGGCGGTGCGGTCGGGATCGGTGTCGCTCCGGGGCGAGGACATCACCGGGCTGCCCGCCCACACCCTGGTGCGCAAGGGGGTGGGGCTGGTCCCCCAGACCGGCAACGTCTTCCCCCGCCTCAGCGTGGAGGAGAACCTGCGCATGGGCCTGTACCTCCAGCCCCGGCGGTGGGAGGAGCGGTTCTCGGCGGTCAGCTCGCTCTTCCCCCTGCTGGCCCAGCGCCGGCGCCAGCGGGCGGGATCGCTGTCGGGCGGCGAGCGCCAGATGGTGGCCATGGGGCGGGCCCTGATGATGGACCCGGCCGTGCTGCTCCTGGACGAGACGGCGGCCGGCCTGTCGCCGGTGTTCCTGGACCAGGTCTTCGCCCAGGTGGTGGAGATCAACCGGGCCGGGGTCTCGGTGGTCATGGTCGAGCAGAACGCCCGGCGCTGCCTGGAGATCAGCCAGCGGGGCTACGTCTTGGACCAGGGACTCAACGCCCACACCGGCACCGGCCGGGAGCTGCTGTCCGACCCCACCGTGGTCGACCTGTACCTGGGGACCCTGATGCGGGCTCGGTGAGGCCCCCGCGGCCCTGCCGACGTGGCCCTACCTCTGCCCGCCCTCCTTCTCCAGGGTCACGGTGTCGGTGACCGTGAGCTTCCCGTCCACGAACTCGTAGAGGTCGTAGACGCCCCGCTCGGGCTCGCCCGAGTCGTCGAAGTCGAAGGACGTCACCCCCTCGTAGTCGATGTCCTCGCCGTCGTCGAGGAGGCCCTTGCACTCCTCGAAGGTCGAGCAGGCCGTGCCCTGCCGGGTGACGTCGTTGATCTGGTCGGCGATCAGCTCGGGGTCGTCGCTGCCGGCAGCCACCGCGCCCAGGGCCACGATGACGGTGCAGTCGTAGAACTGGGGCCCGAAGGTGAGGGTGCCGGTGCCGGCCGCCGTCGTGAGCCGGGCGCCGAAGTCACCGGGCACCTCGGTGGAGGGCCGGCTCCCCTTCATGCCGTTGAGCACGGCGAGGTCGTTGGGGTCCACGCTGGCTGCCAGGTCGTCGCTGGCCAGCCCGTCGGTGACGTAGATGGGCAGGTCGGCGGGCCCGACGCCCTGCTCGACCATGGCGTTGAGGACCTGGGCACCCTCCTCGGGGAAGGCGATGAGCACGACCGCGTCCGGGTTGGCCGAGGCGAGGCGGGCCACGTCGGCGTCGAAGTTCGAGCCGTCGGGGTCGAAGGCGACCTGGGTGACGACCTCGGCCCCGGCGTCCTCCAGCTCGGCCGCGGTGGCGTCGGCCAGCGCCTGCCCGTAGTCGTCGGCCCGGTTGGCGATGGCCACCGAGGAGAACCCGTCAGCGGTGATGCTGTCGGCCAGCAGCTCGCTCTGGAAGAAGTCGGTGGGGGCGGTGCGGAAGAACAAGCCGTCGTCCTCGAAGTCGTTGAACAACGGCGAGGTCGTGGACCCCGAGCACTCCACCCGTCGGGCCCCCACGGTGGGCCCGATCACCCCGAGCAGGGTCACTCCCGAGGCGGCGGCGCCGATGATGCCGTCGACGTTCTCGGCGCTGAGGAACCGCTCCGCCGCGGTGTTGGCGATGTCGGCATCGGTGCCCGAGTCGGCGCTGACCAGCACCACGTCCTGGCCCAGGACCCCACCAGCGGCGTTGATGTCATCGACGGCCAGCTGGACGGCGGCCTGCATGGCCGGCCCGAACTGGGCGAGGTTGCCGGTCTGGGGGAGCAGGGCGCCGAGCTTGAGGACGCCGTCGACGCTCGCTCCCGGCTGCGCCGCCGACCCCCCGGCGGTGGTCGAGGTGGTCCCGCCGCCGGCCTCCTCACCGTCATCGCCGTCGCCGCAGGCGGCGGCGGCGAGGGCGAGGGCGGCGAGCAGGGCGAGGACCCGGGTCAGCGGCTGCCTGGCGGTCATGCGCTCCTCCTTGGGTGTGGGCCCCGAGAGACCTGCGTGTCCTCCGCCGTTGTACCCACACCGCCGCCGCCTGTCCACCGCTCTCCCGCAGCGGGCAGACTGGCGGGGTGCGCAGCGAGCTCTCCGCCCGGCTCGACCTCCTCCGCCGGCGCCTGGCCGACCTGGACGCGGTGGTGGTGGCCTTCAGCGGCGGCGCCGACTCCGCCCTGGTGGCCTGGGTGGCCAACGACACCCTCGGCCCGGCCCGCGCCCACGCCGTCACCGCCATCTCCCCTTCCCTGGCCCCCGAGGAGGCCGACGACTGCGCCGCCCTGGCCCGGGAGTGGGGCCTGCGCTGGACGCCGGTCACCACGAGGGAGCTGGCCGACCCTGCCTACGCCGCCAACGACGGCCAGCGCTGCTACCACTGCAAGGCCGAGCTCATGGCCGTCACCGGCCCCATCGCCACGGCCGAGGGGGCGACGGTGGTCCTGGGGGTGAACCTCGACGACCTCGGGGACCACCGGCCCGGGCAGCGGGCGGCGGGCGAGGGGGGGGCGGCCTTCCCCCTGGTCGACGCCGGGTTCACCAAGGACGACGTGCGGGCCGCCTCCCGGGCCCTGGGCCTGCGCACCTGGGACAAGCCCGCCGCCGCCTGCCTGGCCTCGCGGGTCCCCTACGGCACTCCGGTGACGGTGGGCGTCCTCGACCGGGTGGGCCGGGCCGAGTCAGGGCTGCGGCGGCTGGGCTTCGGGGAGCTGCGGGTGCGCCACTACGGCGACCTGGCCCGGGTCGAGCTGGCGGTGGCCGACCTGGCCCGGGCCCTGGCCCGGCGGGCGGCGGTGGTGGCGGCCGTCAAGGGGGCCGGCTACCGCTACGTCACCCTCGACCTCGAGGGCCTGCGCTCGGGCAACCTCAACGCCGCCCTGGCCCCCGCCGGCCTCGGGGAGGCAGGGTCCTGAGGGTCCTGATCGTCCTCGCCGCCGTCGTCCTGGTCGTCGTGGGGGTGGCCGAGGTCGTGGTCCCGCCCCGGGTGGAGGAGGCGGTCGAGGACCGGGTGGCCGATCACCTGGACGTGGCCGCCGTCGATGCCGAGCTCAGCCCCTTCCCGGTGGTCGTCCGGACGGTCGTGGCCGGCCGGGTCCCCCGCCTGGTCGTGACCGCCGAGGACGTGGGCGCCACCGCCCTCACCATCACCACCGTCCGGGCCGAGCTGGAGGGCATCGAGATCGACCGCGCCGCCCTCCTCGACGGGGACCTGGAGCTGGAGCGCATCGACCGGGGCTCGATCGAGGCCACCATCAGCGAGGACGACCTGGAGGAGGCCCTGCCCGAGGACGTGGCCGACGTCGAGCTCACCGCCGGTCGGGTGAGGATGGGCGTGGGGGGCCAGATGGTGAGCGCCGATGCCGAGGTTCGTGACGGCGTCCTGGCGCTGCGGGCGGGGGGGCTGCCGGAGGTGGCCATCCCCCTCCCGGGCACCGAGCTGTTCCCCTGCGCCCTCGACGCCGAGGTGGTGCCCGGCGCCGTCCGCCTGGGCTGCTCGGTGGACACGGTGCCCCAGTGGCTGGTGCGCCGGCTGGGTGGGTCCTGAGGACGGGTCGCCTTGCCGGGTGCGCGATGGCCCCGCCCCCGCCAGGATGGAGAGGTGGACCAGCCCGCCATCGACCTCGCCGACGCGGTGGAGTCCGCCCTGCCGGCCTGGGTGGAGCGCGGCGTCGAGGAGCGGCTCACCGCCTGGGCGGGGCGGGCCGACCCCGCCGTCATGGACCGGGCCGCCGAGGCCGGGCGGCGGGCGGCGGCCGAGGTCGGCCCCCGGCTGCGCCGCCTCCTCGACACCGACGTCGACGGGCAGTGGACCAACCCCATGAGCCTCCTGCGGGGGGCGGTGCGCTACCCCACGGCGGTGCTCCGGGGCGCCGGGGTGCCGCCGGTGGTGCGGGAGCCCTTCGACGAGGCCCACTTCCCCGACGACGACTACGGGCTCGTCCCCCTCTCCTTCGCCGAGGTCGACCCCGCCCTCCACGAGGTGGGCATCCTCTGGGGGGCCTGGAAGGCCCGGGCCCACCTCGAGCGCCACGGCCGCTGATGGGCGTGGTCGCCTACGTCCCCGACCTCATGGACCGCTCCCGGGTGGCTGCCGCCGGCGTGGAGGTGAGCTTCGTGGCCGGACCCGAGGCGCTGGCGGCCGCCGCCGCCGGCGCCGACGTGGTGGTGGTGGTGGTCGACCTGGGCCGCCCAGGTGTGGTCGAGGTCCTGCCCCAGGTGGTGGCCACCGGCGCCCGGGTGCTGGGCTTCGGGTCCCACGTCGACCGGGCCACCCTCCGGGCCGCCGCCGAGGCCGGGTGCGAGGCCATGGCCCGATCCCGCTTCTTCGCCGGCGTCGACGAGCTGCTCGGTCCCTGAGGCGGGGGCCCCAGCGGATGGGCAGGGTCAGGCAGGGCCGTGGATCTCCAGGTCGATCGGCTTGAGGGTGCCGTTGTTGGTGATCTCGGCCGAGCAGGCGGTGACGCCGACGATGAGGTCGGTCTCGGCCCGCAGGTCGACGTGGTCGCCGGGACGGCTGCTCGGGGGGTGGATCCGGATCCGGCCGGTGCCGGGGTCGGCGGTGACCGACATGAACAGGTTGAGGCTGGTGGGGATGCGGTCGGGGGGTATCCCGTGGGGGGAGGAGGTGGGTGGCGAGGTTCTCCAGGCAGCTCGGGTGGTGGCCCTCGATGCGGTAGAGGCGCCGGAACATCTCCGGCGAGCACGGTGCCAGGAGGAAGTCGTGGCTGCCGGCGGTGTCGGCGGTGATCGTGAGCATGGGCGTGCTGCGGTTCGAGTACAGCACGGTGCCGGTGGTGACGTTGATGCTGGCGTTGTAGTCGAAGGTCCTCCCCGAGGAGAGCCACTCGTCGGGGTCCCCGGCCCCGAAGGCGACCAGGTCGGCAACCTGCTCGCCGGTGGGGGAGATGACCCGCAGGGTGTGGCCCCGCCCCAGCAGTCGGGCGCAACCGCTCTCCGGACCCAGGTGGAGGGTCTCAGGCCGGCTCACCCCGCTCCCATCCCGACGGGAGGCTACCATCTGGGCCCGACCAGGCAGCCCATGGGGGCCCCACCGGCCAGCCCGGACAGCCTGTCCAGACGGATGGGACGGCGTACGCATGCCACGGCCAGAGGTAGCACCCGAGCGAGGCACGTCACGGCTCCCCCCCGGCCTCCGTCTGTCGAAGCTGCTGACCCTGACGGACCAGACCGACGTTAACGGGCGCCTCCTCCTCGAGGACTCCGCCCCCAAGCGGGCCCGCAAGAGCGCCCAACGAGCCGGCGTGTCCATGAGGCCCAGTCGGTGCCCGTACAAGGACACGCCATCCCGCCATGGCGGCATGATGAACGAACCGGCCTACCAGGCCCTGCGTCAGGACACCGCAGACGTGCTCAGCGGGTTCGCATGGCTGGCCGAGCGGTACGTCGCGGTCAACCCCTCGACCGCGAGGGCCACCGTCCGGACCTTCCTCGACACCAGCAACCTGGCTACGACCATCCCGCTGGTGCTCTTCCACCGAGGTCGGGACGCCATCCCCCCCCCACGGGAGGCTGCCGGCGTTCGTGGGCTCCATCTTCAAGGCGGGACGGGGCCTGTTCTCCACGGCCGTCGCCATGGTGAACACGCCCGGTGGGCCATCGAGGAGGATCACGGTGGGCGAGGTCATCGGGTTCGCCGAGCGGGAGGGCCACTTCGTGCGGCCACAGACCCAGAGGGTGTGTGCGGCGCCGACCCGGCTCATCGAGCGCACCGTCGACAGCATCCTGGGTGGCGCAGCGGTGGACGCCGGAAGGAGCGGCCTGGCGGGGTTGATCGACTTCTCCGCGCTGTGGGCCTTCTACGCCATGCACACCGCCTTCGGTCAGGCGCTCAACCGCTACCAGTTCCTCCTGAGCGAGCTGTCCGAACGCGGGGGTGGCGCCGCGACCCGGTGCAGCTCTTCGACGCCGTCGTGCGCCTCGACGGCGTCGACTGGCCGTTCGGCGAGCTGACCGAGGCGTTCCTCCGGCATGCCAACGCCGCCCAGGCCGGCCTGAACCGGGCTCTGGGGCGGGCCGAGGGCGGGCCTCCCGTGGGGTTCGAGGACGTGGTCCGCATGTTGTGAGGCGGGCGGCGGTGGGGCCCTCCGCACCGGAGCACGTAGGGTGGCGGCACGTGAGCGGACAGCAGACCACGGTGGAGGCGCTGGGGGTGGCGGTGGCGGCGCGCGTCCCGGTGCTCCTCTGGGGGGCGCCGGGCACGGGCAAGACCTCGGCCATCCGGGCCATGGCCGACGTGCTGGGCTGGCCCTGTGAGACGGTGATCGCCGCCATCCGGGAGCCCTCGGACTTCTCCGGGCTCCCCGTCATCGCCGGCGACGCCGTCCGCTTCGCCCCGCCCCGGTGGGCCCAGCGCCTGGCCACGGCGGGCCGGGGGTTGCTGTTCCTCGACGAGATCTCCACCGCCCCACCGGCGGTTCAGGCCGCCCTTCTGCGGGTGGTGCTGGAGCGGGTCGTGGGCGACCTGGCCCTGCCCGACGAGGTGGTGGTGGTGGCGGCCGCCAACCCCCCCGAGCAGGCGGCCGAGGGCTGGGACCTCTCCGCCCCCCTGGCCAACCGCTTCTGCCACCTGGACTGGGAGGTGGAGCCCCAGGCCTTCTCCCAGGGGGTGGTCGGGGGCTGGCCCCCACCGCAGGTCCCCACCCTGCCCCCCGACTGGGAGGACCACCTGTGGCGGGCCCGGGGGTTGGTGTCGGCGTTCATCGCGGTGCGCCCGGGGCTGGCGTGCGAGATGCCCTCCGACCCGGCCCGGGCCGGCCGGGGCTGGCCCAGCCCCCGCACCTGGGAGATGGCCGCCCGGCTGTGGGCGGCGGCGGTGGCCACGGGTGCCTCGACAGAGGCCGAGACCGCTCTGGTGACCGGGGCGGTGGGCGAGGGGGCGGGGGTGGAGCTGCTGATGTGGCAGGAGGAGATGGACCTGCCCGACCCCGAGAAGGTGCTGGCCGACCCCTCCGGGTTCACCGTCCCCGAACGGGGCGACCGGGCCTACGCGGTGCTCTCGGCGGTGGCCGCCGCCGTGGCCGCCAACCCCACCCCGGCCCGCTGGAAAGCGGGATGGCAGGTGGTGATCAAGGCCGGCGAGCGGGCCCCCGACGTGGCCGCGGTGGCGGCCCGCGTCCTGGCCCGGTGTCGGCCGCCGGGGGTGGTGGCCCCGCCCGAGGTGAAGCTGTTCGCCCCCCTCCTGCGGGACGCCGGCCTGCTGTAGGCGGCGGCGGACCCCGAGGCCGGATGTCCCGTCCGCCTTTGCGCGCGCCCGGCCTGTCGGGCGCGCGTCGGGCGCACAGAGTCGGGCGCACAGAAGGGCAAGACGTCGCCCACCGCCGGCCCCCCCCGGGCTGCCCCGGCCGGCGGCCCCCCAGCTGCCCCGGGCTGCCCCGGCCCCCCTTCTCC
>JBOGHU010000044.1:0-39975 GCA_050742255.1 Acidimicrobiales bacterium | reverse complement strand
GGGTCGGCTCGGGCCGCGGCCCGCCAGGCGGTCGAGGCGGCCACCGGCCCACCGGGCGACCCCGGTGGTGGAGCGCCACCTCCGACGCCCCCCCCGGCGAGCCGCCCGACCCTGGGGGCGGTGCGGGGCGGCGCCCGGGCGGAGGGGGCACCGGTGCCTGCCCCCGACCCCGCCGGGGCCGACCCGTCCCCCGGAGCGCCCCTTCCCGGCCGGGACGAGCTGACCCTGGCCTGGGCCGACCACGTCCTGGGCCGCCTCCGCCCGGTGGCGAGGGGCCTGTTCGGGGCGGGCCGTTTCGTCCGGACCGACGACACCGCCGCCGAGCTGGCCCTGCCCACCGACGCCCTCCGGCGCAAGTGCGACGCCCGCCGGGGGGAGGTCGAGGCCGTCCTGGCCGCTCACTTCGGGCGGCCGGTGCCACTCCGCCTGGTCCTCGACGCCCCCTCGACCACCTCGACCGCCGACGGCGGAGCCCCGGGGACCGACGCGGGCGAGGAGGCGGTCGACCTGGCCGAGCTGCGTGACGCCCCGGCCCTGCCGGGCGCCGGTGTCGACCACCTCACCTCGGCGTTCCCCGGCGCCGAGGTGGTGGAGGAGTGAGGTGGCCGGGGTCGGGGTCCGCCGCCGGCCACCGCCGGCTCGCTACCCTCGGGCGTGATGACCCCGGCCGCCCGCCCGTCCCGCTGACGGCGCCCGCCCGGTGTACGCCGGCCCCGTCCAGGACCTGCTCGACGAGCTGGGCCGCCTCCCCGGCATCGGGCCCAAGTCGGCCCAGCGCATCGCCTTCCACCTGCTGAAGCTGCCCAAGCCCGACGCCGTCCGCCTGGCCCGGACCATCATCGACATGAAGGACCAGGTGGCGTTCTGTCGCAGGTGCCACAACGTGGCCGCCGGCGAGGAGTGCGACATCTGCGCCGATCCCGGGCGCGAGGAGCACGTGCTGTGCGTGGTCGAGGAGCCCCGGGACGTCGTGGCGGTGGAGAAGACCCACGAGTTCCGGGGCCGCTACCACGTCCTCCAGGGCGCCATCAGCCCCATCGAGGGTGTCGGTCCCGACCAGCTCAAGGTGACGGAGCTGCTGGCCCGCCTGGAGCCCGAGGGCGTCACCGAGGTGATCCTGTGCACCAACCCCAACATCGAGGGAGAGGCCACGGCCATGTACCTGGCCCGGCTCCTGCGGCCGCTGGGGGTGAAGGTGACCCGCATCGCCAGCGGGCTGCCGGTGGGCGGCGACCTCGAGTACGCCGACGAGATCACCTTGGGCCGGGCCCTCGAGGGTCGCCGGGAGGTGGGGGCCTGAGCGACGCCCCGTCTCCAGCGGCGGGTGGGCGGTAGGGTCGGGGTCCGTGGCCGCCTGGGAGGGACCGGGCTTCGTCGACGCCCACGCCCACCTGCTGGCGGCGGCCGCCGGCACCCGCCCCCCCTACGGTGACCACCGGGCGACCGACGCCGTCGGTGCCTGGCACCGTCGGGTGAGCGAGCGGTGGTCGACCCCCGCCGACGAGCTGGACCGGCCCCTGGCCGTCGACGACGCCCTGCGGGGCGCCCTGGAGGGGGCCCTGGAGCGAGCGGCGGCGGTGGGGCTGGTGGAGGTGACCGAGGCGGGCATGACCGACTGGGCCCACCTGGAGGCGCTCCTGGCCCTGCGGGCCCGTGGCCCCCTGGCGGTCCGGGTGCGCCTGCTCGTGGCCAGCGGCGCGGCCGCCCTCGACCACATGAGCCGCACCGGAGACCCGTGGCTGGAGGTGGTCGGCGTCAAGTTCTACGCCGACGGGTGGCTGGGGTCCCGCACCGCCGCCCTGGCCGCCCCCTACGCCGACGTCCCCGACGACGGCATCCTCTTCCTCGACGCCGACACCCTCGCCCGGCGGGCCGACCCCTTCGCCGAGGCGGGGTGGCTGGTGGCCACCCACGCGGTGGGCGACCGTGCCATCGAGGCCACCCTCGACGGCTACGAGCGGCTGTTCGGGCGCGACTGCGCCGCCGCCGCCCCCCGGGTGGAGCACGCCCAGGTGCTCCGCACCGACCTGGTGCAGCGGATGGCCGACCTCGGCGTGGTGGCCTGCGTCCAGCCCGGCTTCGGCGTCGCCGACGCCGAGATGGCACGGCGCGCCCTGGGAGGGCGTTGGGAGGACGCCTACCGCTGGGACCGCCTCCTCGACGCCGGGGTGGAGGTGATCGCCGGCTCCGACTTCCCGGTCGAGGACCTGTCGCCCCTCGCCGGGTTGCAGCGCCTGGTGACCGGCGATGACCTCGACGGGCGGCGGGCCGGCGCCCCCACCCTCCCCCTCGACGCCGCCCTGGCGGTGATGACCGACGCTGGCGCCGGCACCACCGTGCTGGCCGATGATCCCCACCGCGTGGACGAGGACCGCCTGGCCACCGTCGAGGTGGTCGACGTCCGTCCCGCCGGGTGAGGAGCACGGCGCCGGTGCAGGTCGACCTGGTCGACGGCACCTACGAGCTGTTCCGCCACTTCTTCGCCATCCCCTCCCGTCGCAACGACGCCGGCGAGGAGGTGGCCGCGACCAGGGGGGTGGTGGCCTCGATGCTGGCCCTCCTGGAGGGTGGGGCCACCCACGTGGGGGTGGCCACCGACCACGTCATCGAGTCGTTCCGCAACGACCTGTGGCCGGGCTACAAGACCGGCGAGGGCGTGGACCCTGGCCTGTCGGCCCAGTTCCCTCTGCTGGAGGGCGCCCTGGGCGAGCTGGGCATCACCGTGTGGGCCATGGTCGAGGACGAGGCCGACGACGCCCTGGCGTCGGCGGCGGCGGTGGCGGCCGCCGACGAGCGGGTCAGCCAGGTCCGCATCTGCACGCCCGACAAGGACCTGGGCCAGTGCGTGGGCGGGAAGGTGGTGCAGGTGGACCGCCGCCGGGGAACTGTGCTCGACGCCGCTGCGGTGCGGGCCCGCTTCGGGGTGGACCCCGGGTCCATCCCCGACTACCTGGCCCTGGTGGGCGACAGTGCCGACGGCTTCCCGGGCCTGGCGGGCTGGGGCGCCCGGTCCGCCGCCGCCGTGCTGGGCCGCTACCGGCACCTGGAAGCGGTGCCGGCGGGCGCCGAGGAGTGGGAGGTCGACGTGCGCAACGGCCCCCGCTTGGCCGCCACCCTGGCCTCGGGGTGGGAGCGGGCCCGCCTGTTCCGGGTCCTGGCCACCCTGCGCACCGACTGCGCCGTGGGGGAGGTCGACGACTGGCGCTGGACCGGTCCCCGCCCGGGCTTCGCCGCCGCGTGCCGGCGCCTGTCCTCGCCCGACCTGGCCCGGCGGGCCCGGGCGGTGGCGTCGGGGCGGGCTGCCGCCGAGAGGCGCCGGGGATGAGCCCGGCCGGCGCCAGCCGGTAGCCTTCGGCTGCGTGAGCGAGCACCCCCTCCGAGCTCGCCTGGACGAGCTGGCCCGCCGGAGGCGGGCAGCGTACCACGCCGGGTCCGAGCGGGCCGTCCAGCGCCAGCACGACCGGGGGAAGCTGCTGGCCCGGGAGCGGGTGGAGTGGCTGCTCGACGAGGGCTCGTTCCGGGAGCTCGACCTGCTGGCCCGGCACCGGGCCCAGGGGATGGGACTGGAGAACCGGCCCTACACCGACGGGGTCATCACCGGCTGGGGCACGGTCGAGGGCCGGACCGTCTTCCTCTTCTCCCAGGACTTCACCGTCTTCGGCGGCGCCCTGGGCGAGGTGTTCGCCGAGAAGGTCCACAAGGTCATGGACCTGGCCCAGGCGGTGGGGGCGCCCTTCATCGGGCTCAACGACGGGGCCGGAGCCCGCATCCAGGAGGGGGTGGCCAGCCTGGACGCCTACGGCGGCATCTTCCACCGCAACGTGGCCTGCTCGGGGGTGATCCCCCAGATCAGCGTGGTCCTCGGTCCCTGCGCCGGCGGCGCCGTCTACAGCCCCGCCCTCACCGACTTCGTCTTCATGGTGCCGGGGATCTCCCACATGTTCATCACCGGTCCCGACGTGGTGCGCTCGGTCACCGGCGAGGACGTCACCTTGGAGGAGCTCGGGGGGGCCATGACCCACGCCGCCAAGTCGGGGCTGGCCACCTTCGTGGCCGCCGACGAGAAGGCCTGCCTCGACCAGGTCCGCCGCCTCCTCGGGTTCCTGCCCCCCAACAACCTGGAGGCGCCGCCGAGGAAGGTCGGTGACGACGACCCGGGGCGTCGCTGCCCCGGGCTGGCCGATCTGGTGCCCCCCGGCACCGGCGAGCCCTACGACATGACGAGGGTCGTCACCACGGTGGTCGACGACGGTGAGCTGTTCGAGTACTTCCCCCACTGGGCCCGCAACGTCGTGTGCGGGTTCGCCCGCCTCGACGGCCATCCCGTGGGCGTGGTCGCCAACCAGCCCCAGGTGCTGGGGGGGGTGCTCGACATCCACTCCTCGGAGAAGGCGGCGCGCTTCGTCCGCACCTGCGACGCCTTCAACGTCCCCCTGGTCACCCTGGTCGACGTGCCCGGCTTCCTCCCCGGCGTGGGCCAGGAGCACGGCGGGATCATCCGCCACGGCGCCAAGCTTCTGTACGCCTACTGCGAGGCGGCGGTGCCGAGCATCCAGGTCATCGTCCGCAAGGCGCACGGCGGCGCCTACGTCGTCATGGGGTCCAAGTCGACCGGAGCCGACCTGGCCTTCGCCTGGCCCACGGCGGAGCTGGCGGTGATGGGCCCTCGGGGGGCGGTCGACATCCTCCACCGGGACGAGCTGCGCCGGGCGCCCGACCCGGCGCGACGCCGGGCCGAGTTGGTGGCCGACTACGTCGAGCACCAGGCCAGCCCCTACGCCGCCGCCGAGAGCGGCTACATCGACGACGTGATCGACCCCGCCGAGACCCGGGCCGCCCTCGTCGCCGGCCTGGCCATGCTGCGGTCCAAGCAGGCCGAGCGGCCTCGGCGCAAGCACGGCAACGTGCCGCTGTGACGGGGGGAGAGGTCGTCGGCGGCGTCCCCACCGACGAGGAGCTGGCGGCCATCGTGGCCGCGGTGGAGCTCCTCTGGCCCCCCCCTGGGCCGGCGCCGGCTCCGCCGCCGGGTGCCACCCCGTCCTGGCGGTTCTCGGGGCGGTGGTGGCACCGGCCCGACGAGCTCGACGAGCGCGGCGTCAGTCGCCGAAGAGCGGGGGCAGCGGGCGGGCCAGGGCGCCGGCCAGCAGCTGCAGGTAGCGGGCCCGGCTGACCTCGACGGCGCCCAGCGAGGCCAGGTGGGGGGTGCGCCACTGGACGTCGAGGAGGGTCGCCCCACCCGCCGCCAGGCGCTCGACCAGCCCGACCAGCGCCACCTTGGACGCGTCGGCCGCCCGGTGGAACATCGACTCGCCGGCGAAGAGCCCGCCCACCGCCATCCCGTACAGCCCACCGGCCAGCGAGCCGTCGGCAGCCCAGGCCTCCACGCTGTGCGCCCATCCCAGGCGGTGCAGGGCCACGTAGGCGTGCCGCATGACCGGGCTGATCCACGACCCCCGCCGGGAGGGGTCGGCGCAGCCGTCGATCACGGCGGCGAAGTCGGCATCGACGCTGACCCGGAAGCGCCGGCACGAGCGGCGCAGGGAGCGGCTCACCCGCAGCCCGTCGAGGGGGATGATGGCCCGGGGGTCGGGCGACCACCACGCCAGGACCTCCCGCCCCCCCTCGTCGACGGGCATCGGGAAGAGGCCGGCACGGTAGGCCTCGAGCACGGTGCCGGGCCGCAGGTCGGCACCGACCCCCACGATGCCCCCGGGGCCGGCGGTGTGGGGTGGGGGGAGCTCCCAGCCGGTCGGGGGCGGCTCGGTCGGCACCGACCGGCTCAGGCGGGGACCGGGCCAGCCGATCCTCGCGTCCCCATGGACCGCTAGGTTACCGGGCCGTGGAGGGCCTTCTTGGGTAGCTGGATCCCCGTACGGGGGACCGGTCTACGCGAGAAGCCGGGGTGAGCGGTCCCCTCGCCCTGGTGGGCGGCGGCGAGTGGCGGGAGGGCTGCGCCTTCGACCGGGAGCTGCTGGAGCGCAGCGGGGGGGACGAGGTGCTGGTGCTGCCCACCGCCGCCGCCTACGAGCGGCCCGAACGGGCGGTGGCGTGGGCGGCGCGGTGGTTCGGGCCCCTGGGCGCCCGGGTGCGGGGTCTCGGCGTGCTCCAGCGGGGCGACGCCATGGACCCCGACAACGCCGCCGCCGTCAGGGAGGCCGCCTTCATCTACCTCTGCGGCGGTTCCGCCCTCCACCTGCGCTCGGTCCTCAAGGTCACCCCGGTCTGGGAGGCGCTCACGGCGGCATGGAGCGGCGGGGCGGTCCTGGCCGGGTCCTCCGCCGGCGCCATGGTGCTGTGCGATCCCATGGTGGACCCGAGGGGCGGGGCGTTCACGGTCGGGCTGGGGTTGGTGGCCAACCTGGCCGTGCTGCCCCACGCCGGCCCCGACGTGGCCCACGCCCACCGCCGCACCATCGAGCTGGCCGACCCCGGGCTGGCGGTGGCGGCGGTGGCGGAGGAGACGGCGCTGCTGCGCGACCCCGCAGGGGCCTGGCGGGTGGCGGGCGCGGGCACGGTGACGGTCTTCGTCGACGGGCGGGAGGCGGGGTTGGACGCCCTGCCGGGGTGACGCCCAGGGCATCTCATGACTGGGTGATCTCGACCGAGGTGATCTCGACCGGTCGGCTCGGGGCGGGGCCCGCCGTGGCCAGGGCGAGGATGGCCCGGACCACGTCGAGGCCCTCGGTGACCTGGCCGAAGAGGGGGAAGTCGGGCCCTGGCAGGGGGTTGGGCCCCACGTAGACGAACCACTGGCTCCCGGCGGTGTCGGGCCCGGAGTTGGCCATGGCCACCGAGCCCTCGACGTAGGCGTCGGCGCCGGCGGGCAGCTCGTCGGGGATGGTGTAGCCGGGGCCACCCGTGCCGGGCGGGTCCCCGACCGGGTCCCCGGCCTGGACGACGAAGTCGGCGACCACCCGGTGGAAGTCGTCGCCGTCGAAGTAGCCGTAGCGGGCCAGCGCCACGAAGTTGTTGACCGTCCCCGGCGCGGCATCCTCGAGCAGGTTGACGGTGAAGTCGCCCTCGGAGGTCCTCACCACCGCGCCGTAGTCGACGCTCTCCTCGATGCACCGCCTCGGGGCGGCGTCGAAAGAGCGCACCGGCCGGGCCGGCTTCTCCGCAGGCGGGCACGGGCCCGTGCCATAGGTGAAGGCGGCCGGCCCGGCGCCGGCGGCACCGCTCTCGGTGGAGGTCGACGTGGAGGCCGACGTGGAGGCCGACGTGGGGGTCGACGTGGCGTCACCGTCGTCCCCCCCGGTCTGGGCCACCACCACCAGCGCCACCGCCACGACGACGAAGACGACCACCCCCGAGACCAGCCGGCGGCGGATCCGCTCCCGACGGTCGGCGGCCTCCCGCGCCTCGAGGCGGGCCTGGCGTCCCTCCTTCTGCCGTTGGCGCTTGGCGGTCCCCATCTCCGCTGCACGGTAGTGGGTCCCGTGCCGAGCGGTCCCTCGGTCCATCACGGGGGCGGGGCCGCCGCGGGGGCGGTGGAGCCGCGGGGTCCGGTGACCTCTCGGCCCGGCCATCGGGTAGCGTCGGCTCTCCGATGGGGCTGCTGATCCAGAAGTTCGGCGGCACGTCGGTCGCCGGCCCCGAGCGCGTTCGTGCCGTCGCCGACCACGTGGCCCGCACCCGCCGCCGGGGCGACTCGGTGGTGGTGGTCGTCAGCGCCATGGGCCGGGAGACCGACGAGCTGCTGCACCTGGCCGCCCAGGTCTCGACGTCCCCGCCCGGTCGGGAGATGGACATGCTGATCACCGCAGGTGAGCGAAAGGCCACCGCCCTGTTGTGCATGGCCCTCCACGACCTCGGCGTGGTCGCCGACAGCTTCACCGGCAGCCAGGCCGGCTTCCTCACCGACTCACGCCACACCAACGCCAAGATCCTCGAGGTCCGGTCCCAGCGGGTGGCCGATGCCCTGGCCGCGGGGCGGGTGCCGGTGGTGGGCGGCGCCCAGGGGGTGAGCGGCGGGCGTGACATCACCTTCCTGGGCCGGGGCGGCTCGGACACCACCGCGGTGGCCCTCGCCGCCGCCCTCGGTGCCGACGCCTGCGAGCTCTACACCGACGTCAGCGGGGTCTTCACCGCCGACCCCGAGATCGTCCCCTCGGCCCGCCGGCTGGCGACGGTTTCGTTCGAGGAGCTGTTGGAGATGACGGCCAGCGGATGCCCGAAGCCGGCCATGCGCTCGGTCGAGTTCGCCCGTCGCCACGGCGTGGCCCTGCACGTCCGGTCGAGCTTCACCTGGGAGCCGGGCACCTGGGTGCGAGAGGAGGATCCCACCGTGGAACGGGCCATCATCTCAGCCGTCACCCACGACACGTCGGAGGCCAAGGTGACCGTCGCCGGCGTCCCCGACCGGCCTGGCATCGCCGCCCGACTGTTCCGGCCCCTCGCCGACGCCGACCTCAACGTCGACATGATCGTGCAGAACATCTCCGAGCAGGGGGTGACCGACATCTCCTTCACCGTGCCCCGGGAGCACCTCGAGGTGGCCCTCCGGTCGTGCCGGGCCAGCGCCGGCGACATCGGCGCCACCCGGGTCAACGCCGACGCCGACATCGCCAAGGTCTCTCTCATCGGCGCGGGGATGAAGGCCCAACCCGGCGTCTCGGCCCTCATGTTCGAGGTGCTGGCCGCCGCCGGGGTCAACATCGAGATGATCTCCACCTCGTCCATCCGCATCACCTGCGTGATCCGCGGCGACCAGGTGGACGTGGCCGTGGGGGCCCTCCACGAAGCCTTCGAGTTGGAGCGGCCCCTGACCTGAGGCCGGCGCCTGACGCCCCGCTAGCCTTCCCCCGTGGGCGTCAGCGTGGGGATCGTCGGCGCGACCGGCCTGGTCGGGGAGGTCATCCTCTCGGTCCTGGCCGAGCGACGCTTCCCGGTCGGTCGGCTGCGGCTGTTCGCCTCGGCCCGCTCCGCCGGTCGGCGGATCACCTGGGGAGGGCGGGAGCTCGAGGTGGAGGACGCCGCCACCGCCGATCCCGCCGGGATCGACCTGGCCCTGTTCTCGGCCGGAGCCACGGTCTCCACCGTGCTGGCCCCGATCTTCGTGGAGGCGGGGGCGACGGTGATCGACAACTCCTCGGCCTGGCGGACGGACCCCGAGGTCCCCTTGGTGGTGCCCGAGGTCAACGCCGCCGCCCTGGGCCGGATCCCGAGGGGGATCGTCGCCAACCCCAACTGCACGACCATGGTGGCCATGCCCGTGCTCAAGCCGCTCCACGACGAGGCCGGGCTGCGCCGGCTGGTGGTGAGCACCTACCAGGCGGTGTCGGGAGCGGGGGTGGCCGGCGTCAGGGAGCTGGAGGACCAGGTCACCAAGGGGGCGGGGGCGTCGGCGGAGCTGACCCGGGGTGGCGGCGCCGGCCGCCTCCCCTCGCCCGCGACGTTCCCTGCGCCGGTGGCGTTCAACGTGGTGCCCCTGGCCGGGGCCGTGGTCGACGACGGCAGCGGGGAGACGGTCGAGGAGCGGAAGCTGCGGGACGAGAGCAGGAAGATCCTCGGCATCCCCGAGCTGGCCGTGTCGGGCACCTGTGTGCGGGTGCCCGTGTACACGGGTCACTCGCTGTCGATCAACGCCGAGTTCGAGCGGACCCTGACCCCGAGCCGGGCCCGTGAGCTCCTGGCCACCGCCCCGTCGGTAGTGCTGGCCGACGTCCCCACCCCCCTGGCGGCGGCGGGGGCCGACCACGTCCTGGTCGGCCGCATCCGCCGTGACCCGGGGGTGGGGCACGGCCTCTCCCTCTACGTCTCCGGCGACAACCTGCGCAAGGGGGCTGCCCTCAACGCCGTCCAGATCGCCGAGGCCCTCCTCGCCGGCGGCTGGTGAGGGCGTGCGCCCCCGCCCGGTGAGCTCCCTCAGTTCAGCCGGGGCGGGACCCGGCCCCAGGTCAGCGAGCTCATCACCACCCGGCCGCAGAAGCCGCAGACGTAGTCGAGGTGGTCGAGCTGGGTCTGCCAGCCGGCGGGCAGTCGCTGGAGGCTCCGGCAGTTTCGGCACAGCACCTCGTTGGAGTGGAGGGCCTGGCCGAAGCCGAAGACGGCCTGGCCGGACTGGCCGCTCTGCCCGTGGAGGCCCCGGCCCTTGGCCTGGGACCGGGCGTCACCCCGCCGGGTGGCCTGCTCGGCCTGGGCCCGGGCGGCCCGGGCGGCCCGTAGCCGGGCCTTGTGCTCCTTGATGGCCTGGTCGGTCGGCTTGCGTGCCGGCGACGCCCACACCTGGCTGGACCTGCCGTCGCCCGGCGCCCCGCCGGTCCTTGCGGTCTGGGTGGCCATCTCCTTGGCCAGCGCCGCCCCGCCCTTGCGGGCCAGGTTGTAGGCTCGGGTGAGCTCCTTCATCCGGCGGTCGGCCTCGAGCCGGACGTTCTTGGGGCTGTTCTCGTAGCGGTCGGGATGGAAGATCTGCACCAGCGTCTTGTAGGCGGCGGCGACCTCGGCCCGGGTGGCGTTCGGAGACACCCCCAGGACCTCGTAGGGGGTCACCGGGCCCTCGCCCTGTCGGGCCGTGCGACCATCCCGTGGGCGGCCGTCGCCCACCGCCCTGCCACCGGGGTCCGGGTTGCCGATGGTGGCTTTCGCACACGCGTACCCTTCTCTGCGCCCTCTGCGCCACCCACCAGCGTGTCGCGTCGGGGCTCGGTTTCCAATCGCGGGTCCGGGGGGCCCGCTCCGGTGCCTCGATATCCTGGTCCGATGCCCGTGTCGGCACCAGTGAAGGCATGCCATGGCTGATCGGGCCCGCTTCGTCGACCAGGCCATGGAGCACATGTCGTCCCTGTACTCGGGGGCGCTGCGCATGACGCGCAACGCCGCCGACGCCGAGGACCTGGTGCAGGAGACCTACCTCAAGGCCTTCCGGGGGTTCTCCGGCTTCCAGGAGGGCACCAACCTCAAGGCGTGGCTGTACCGGATCCTCACCAACACGTTCATCAACCGGTACCGGGCCCAGCAGCGCCGGATCGACGAGACCGATCTGGACGACGTGGAGGACCTGTACCTGTACCGCCGGCTGGGCGGGCTGGAGGAGGCCCGGGCCAGCCGCAGCGCCGAGGACGAGCTGCTCGACCTGTTGAGCGAGGCCGAGGTCCGGGAGGCCCTCGAGTCGCTCCCCGAGCAGTTCCGCATCGCCGTGCTGCTCGCCGACGTGGAGGGGTTCTCGTACAAGGAGATCGCCTCGATCCTCGACGTGCCCATGGGCACGGTCATGAGCCGGCTGCACCGCGGAAGAAAGGCCCTCCAAAAGCGGTTGTACGGGTTCGCGATGGAGCACGGGCTGCTCGATGCGACCCCTGACGTGGTCCCCCCGGTCCCCGGCCAGGGGCCAGCCGCGACCGACGACGAGGCTCGAGAGCCAGCCAGCCGTGAGTGACGAGCCCGGTGGCCGCCACGGTTCGGACCCCAGGGGCGGGGAGGGGCCGGACTGCACCGAGGCGCTGAAGGAGCTGTACTGGTTCCTCGATGGTGAGGTGACCACGGCGAGGCGGTCCATCATCCGGCGCCACCTGGACGACTGCCACGATTGCCTGGAGGCCTACGACTTCGAGGCCGAGCTGCGCGCCGTCATCTCCACCTGCTGCGGCCGCGACCCCGTTCCCGACCACCTCCGGGCCCGGATCGCCGCCGTCCTAGAGGACCTGGGCCAAGAGCTGACCTGAGGAGCGCCAGCCGGGCCCGGCTCCGACCGCACGCCTCGGGCGGGCGCCCTACCATGGCGTCATGGGTCTACTCGGAGAGCTCGCCGTGGTGGTGGGCGCCAAGGTCTGGCACTACTGGCTGGCCGTGCCCCTGGCCAGCGGTGCCGTCCTGGCCGCCCTGGCCACCGCGGTGGGGTACCTGAAGAAGGTGGAGTCCCTCAAGTACCCCCCCAGGGGCCCGGGACGGTGAGCGCAGGTGCGGCCGGCGCCCTGCCCCCCGAACCGGTGGCGTGGGACCTGGCCGAGCGGGTGGCGCTGCGGGTGGGCGGCGGCGACGCCTTCGCCCGGTCGTACCACTCCGACTCGCTGGGGCCCGACTTCGAGGAGCTCACGACCGAGGCCGAGGGCCTGGTGGCGGAGACCACCGGGCTGGTCTCGCTCCACGGCCCGGCCCGGGCCCGGGTGACCGACCGGGCCGGGTGGGTGCGGGCCAACATCGCCTCCTTCCGCCGGCTGCTGCGACCGGTCACCACGAAGCTGGGCGAGCGCATCAGCGCCAACCCGGTGGCGGGGGCGGTCACGAGGACCGTCACCGGCATCGAGGTCGGGACCCTGCTCGGGTGGATGTCGACCCGGGTGCTGGGCCAGTACGACCTCCTCGTCGTAGACGACGACACCGCCGCCGACCAGGACATCGTCTACTACGTCGGCCCCAACATCCTCTCGCTGGAGAAGCGCTTCGCCTTCCCGCCCCGGGAGTTCCGCCTGTGGCTGGCCCTCCACGAGGTCACCCACCGGGCCCAGTTCACCGGGATCCCCTGGCTGCGCCCCCACTTCCTCTCCCTGGTCGAGCGGAGCCTGCAGGGCGTCGACACCGATCCCAGGCGCATCGTCGGGGCCCTGCGCCGGGCCGTGGAGGAGGCGAGGGCGGGCCGCAACCCCCTCGACGAGGGCGGGCTGGTGGCCCTGATGGCCACGCCTGAGCAGCAGGAGGTCCTGGGCCAGATCGGGGGGATGATGAGCCTGCTGGAGGGCCACGGCGACATCACCATGGACCGGGCCAGCGCCGGCCGCATCCCCTCGGCCGGGCGTTTCGGCCAGGTGCTGCGCCAGCGCCGGGCCCAGGCGTCGCGCCCGGCCCGGCTGGTGCGCAAGCTGGTGGGGCTGGAGGCCAAGCTCAACCAGTACGAGCAGGGCGAGCGCTTCATCGAGGCGGTGGAGGCGGTGGGCGGGCCCGAGCTGGTGGCCCGGGCGTGGACCGCCCCCGAGCTCCTCCCCGACCTGGCCGAGATCCGTCACCCCTGGAGCTGGATCGAGCGGGTGGGGGCCGGGATCGCGGTCCACGCCGATGGCGCGTCCGCCTGAGGCGCCGCCGCCGGCCGCGACGCTCCTCCCCCGCTGCACCTTCCCCGCCCCGGGGACAGCGGTCACCGCCGCGGTGTCCGGAGGCCCCGACTCCCTCGCCCTCCTGGCCCTGGCCTCCCTCGCCGGCTGCCGGGTGGTGGCGGTCCACGTCGACCACGGCCTGCGGCCCGGGTCGGCGGCCGAGGCCGACGTGGTGCGCGCCGCCGCCCGGCGCTTCGGGGCCGGCTTCCGGGCCGAGCGGGTCGATGTGGCCCCGGGGCCCAACCTGGAGGCCCGTGCCCGCTCGGCCCGCCGCCGGGTCCTCCCCGCCGGGACCATGACCGGCCACACCGCCGACGACCAGGCCGAGACGGTGCTGCTCAACCTCATCCGGGGCGCCGGCCTCGACGGGTTGGGGGGCATGCGGCGCGGTCCGGCCAAGCCCCTGCTGTCCCTGCGCCGGTCGGAGACCCGAGCGCTGTGCGACCGCCTGGGCCTGGCGGTGGTCGACGACCCCTCCAACCGGGACCTCCGGATGCGGCGCAACCGCGTCCGCCACGAGGCGCTGCCCCTCCTCGACGCGGTGGCGGGCCGGGACGTGGTCCCGTTGGTGGCGCGCACCGCCGCCCTCCTCGGCGAGGACGCCGCCCTGCTGGGGGAGCTGGCGGCCGGCCTGGACCCCGCCGACGCCGCCGCCCTGGCCCGGGCGCCGGCGCCGCTGGCCCGCCGGGCGGTGCGCGGCTGGCTGGTGCTGGACGCCCCTCCGTACCCTCCCGACGCCGCCACCGTGGAGCGGGTGCTGGCGGTGGCCCGCGGCGAGCACCGGGGGACCGAGGTGGGCGGTGGACGGCGGGTCTGGCGGTCGGGGGGCCGCCTGGGCATCGAGCACGGCGTCGAGCTCGGCGTCGAGCGCCGTGGGGCTCCCTGACGTGCGCCCGCCGGCGGGGATGCGCCCGCCACCTCCCCACGATCGCAACCCCGAGCTGGGCGAGCTGGTCGTGGGCACCGAGGAGCTGCAGGCCCGGATCGCCGAGCTGGGCCGGACGATCACCGCCGACTACGCCGGCAGGCCCCCGCTGCTGGTGGGGGTGCTCAAGGGAGCCTTCGTGTTCATGTCCGACCTGGCCCGGGCCATCGACCTGCCCGTGGGCTTCGACTTCATGGCCGTCTCCTCGTACGGGAGCGCCACCAAGACCAGCGGCGTGGTCCGCATCGTCAAGGACCTCGACCTCGACCTCGACCGCCGCCACGTGCTCCTGGTCGAGGACATCGTCGACAGCGGGCTGACCCTGGCCTACCTGCGGCGCAACCTCCTGGCCCGCCGCCCCGCCAGCCTGGAGGTGTGTGCCCTGCTGGTGCGGGCCGCCGACGAGGACCTGCGCTACGTCGGGTTCCACGTCTCGCCCACCTTCGTGGTCGGCTACGGGCTCGACGTAGACGAGCGCTACCGCAACCTGCCGTTCGTCTGCGCCTACAACCACCCGGGGGATGGCTAGCCTGAGGGCCACTGACGCCGTCCTCCAGGGGTCTTCTCCGACATGAAGAGCAAGGGTCTCCGTCGAATCGGGCTGTGGGTCGGGCTCGGCCTGGTCGTGGCCGCGGTCGCGTTCATCTTCCTCCGGGGCGGCGACGACCGGGAGGAGCTGGCCTTCGACGAGTTCCGGGAGCGGGTGGAGGCGGGGCAGGTCAGCGAGGCGGAGATCAAGGACAGGAGCTCCCGGATCCTCTTCGAGCTGGCCGACGGGACCGAGTACCGGACCAGCTTCGTCTCCGAGGCGGGCGACCGGGTGGCCGAGCTGCTCGACGACAACGACGTCCGCTACCGCGTCGACCCCGAGGAGGGGTCCCTGTGGGCGTCGCTCCTCCTGCAGCTCCTCCCCTTCGTCCTCATCGTCGGGCTGTTCCTCTTCTTCGTCAGCGCCATGCAGGGGGGAGGCAACCGGGTGATGCAGCTGGGCCGGTCCAAGGCCAAGCCGGTCTCCAAGGACCGGCCCCGGGTCACCTTCGCCGACGTGGCCGGGGCCGACGAGGCGGTGGAGGAGCTCCAGGAGATCAAGGAGTTCCTCGAGTCGCCGGCGAGGTTCGCCGAGCTCGGGGCCCAGATCCCCAAGGGCGTCCTCCTCTTCGGGCCTCCCGGCACCGGCAAGACGCTGCTGGCCCGGGCCGTGGCCGGAGAGGCCGGAGTGCCCTTCTTCTCCATCTCCGGCTCCGACTTCGTGGAGATGTTCGTGGGGGTGGGCGCCAGCCGGGTCCGGGACCTGTTCGAGCGGGCCAAGGCCAACAGCCCCGCCATCGTCTTCGTCGACGAGATCGACGCCGTGGGCCGGCACCGGGGGGCGGGCCTGGGCGGGGGCCACGACGAGCGCGAGCAGACGCTCAACCAGCTCCTGGTGGAGATGGACGGCTTCGACGTGAAGGTCGGCGTGATCCTCATCGCCGCCACCAACCGCCCCGACATCCTCGATCCCGCCCTCCTCCGGCCCGGTCGCTTCGACCGCCAGATCGTGGTGGACCGTCCCGATCTCGAGGGGCGCAAGGCGATCCTCAACGTCCACGCCAAGGACAAGCCCCTCGGCGACGTCGACCTCAGCATCATCGCCCGTCGGACCCCCGGGTTCACCGGCGCCGACCTGGCCAACCTCATGAACGAGGCCGCTCTCCTCGCCGCCCGCCGGGGTGCCAGGACCGTGGCCATGACCGAGATGGAGGAGGCCATCGACCGGGTCATCGCCGGGCCGGAGCGCAAGAGCCGGGTCATGTCCGAGAAGGAGAAGCGGGTCATCGCCTACCACGAGGGCGGTCACGCCCTGGTGGGCCACGTGCTCCCCAACACCGATCCCATCCACAAGGTGTCGATCATCGCCAGGGGCCGGGCGCTGGGGTGGACCCTCGCCCTGCCCACCGAGGACAGGCACCTGCGGGCCCGCTCGGAGCTGCTGGACGATCTGGCCATGCTGATGGGCGGGCGGACGGCCGAGGAGATCGTCTTCGGCGATCCCACCACCGGGGCCCAGAACGACATCGAGCAGGCGACCCGGATCGCCCGGGCCATGGTGACCGAGTTCGGCATGAGCGAGGCCGTCGGCCCCCAGCAGCTCGGCCAGCGCAGCGGCGAGCCCTTCCTCGGCCGGGACATGGGCCACTCCTCCGAGTACTCCGACGAGATGGCGGCCCGCATCGACGCCGAGGTGCGGTCGCTCATCGAGGGGGCCCACGACGAGGCGGCCGAGGTCCTCCGCCAGCACCGCCAGACCCTCGACCGCCTGGCCGACGCCCTGGTCGAGCGGGAGACCCTCGACACGCCGGAGCTGCTGGAGATCTTCGAGGGCCTGCCGGCGTGGCCCCGTCTCAACGGCCGGGGCGGCACCCGGCCGGGTGACGGCGCCTCGGACCCGTCACGGGCGACGCCGGCGCCCTAGCGGCACCATGCCGTTCGCCGGCCGGCCAGGAGCTGTCGCCGGGCACGGTGGGTATGCTCGTCTAGCATGACACTGCCTGCGGCGAATGACGACGTCGGGGGCGAGGGCCCCGACGCCAGGCTGGGCGATCTGGTCCGCGGCCACCGCCGCCGCCGGGGACTGACCCAGGCGGAGGCGGCCGCCCACCTCGGGGTGAACCAGGCCACGGTGGCCAAGTGGGAGCGCGGCGACCTGCCCGGCCCCGACCGGTTGGACCGGATCGCCGAGTTCGTGGGGCTGGACCTCGCCTCCCTCGTGCTGCGCCACCACGAGGAGCGGTCCCGACGGGACGGGGGTCACGGGCACCCCCGCGTCCCGCCGGCGGGGACCGAGGTCGCGGCCACCGGGCCCGAGCTCGAGGACGGCCGCCGTCTGCTCCACGCCCCTGTCGACCACGGCCGCATCCGCCGGGCGGTGCGGGAGATCCTCCTCGCCATCGGCGAGGACCCCGATCGCGACGGCCTGCGGGGCACGCCCGCCCGGGTGGCCCGGATGTACGCCGAGGTCTGCGCCGGCCTGGGCAGGGAGGCCGGGGAGCACCTCCAGGCGACCTTCGAGGCCGGCCACGACGAGATGGTCATGGTGCGGGACATCCCCCTGTACAGCCTGTGCGAGCACCACCTCATCCCCTTCGTGGGCCAGGCCCACGTCGCCTACATCCCCGGCCCCGACGGACGGATCACCGGGCTGTCGAAGCTGGCCCGCCTGGTCGGGACCCACGCCCGGCGGCTCCAGGTGCAGGAGGGGCTGACCGCCGACATCGCCGACGAGATCGAGCGCACGCTCGGGCCCCTGGGCGTGCTGGTGGTGGTGGAGGCCGAGCACCTGTGCATGTCGATGCGGGGCGTGCGCACCCCCGGGGCCACCACCGTGACCTCGGCGGTGCGGGGCCTGTTCAGGGACAACGTGGCCACCCGCAGCGAGGCCATGCAGTTCATCCATCGGTCCCGCCGCTGAAACCAGACGAGGCGGTACCGTTTGGCGAGGTGGTGGCCAAGGTGATGGGCGTGCTCAACGTCACCCCTGACTCGTTCTCCGACGGTGGCCGCTACCTCGATCCCGAAGCGGCCGTCCGGCGCGGGCTGGAGATGGCGGCCGAGGGCGCCGACGTGGTGGACGTGGGCGGGGAGTCGACCCGTCCGGGGGCGGAGCCGGTCGGCGAGGCCGAGGAGCGCCGCCGGGTGCTGCCGGTCGTCGAGGTGCTGGCCCCCCGGGTCCGGGTGTCGATCGACACCCGCAAGGCGGCGGTGGCGGAGGCGGCCCTCGCGGCGGGGGCCACCTTGGTCAACGACGTCTCCGCCAGCCTGTGGCCGGTGGCCGCGGCCGGGGGGGCGGGATGGGTGGCCATGCACATGCGCGGTGATCCCCGGACCATGCAGGACGATCCCCGTTACCACGACGTGGTGGGCGAGGTCCGCGCCTTCCTGGTGGCGGCGGCGGAGGCGGCCCTCGCCGCCGGGGTCACCGAGGTGTGGGTCGACCCCGGCATCGGGTTCGGCAAGACCACCGCACACAACCTGGCCCTGCTCGGGCGGCTGGCCGAGCTGGCCCGGGCCGGGCACCCTGTCCTGGTGGGCGTGAGCCGCAAGCGGTTCCTCGGGGAGCTGACCGGCGGGGCGCCGGTCGGCGACCGCCTGGAGGCCTCTGTGGCCGCGGCCGTGTGGGCGGTGACGGCGGGTGCGGACATGGTGCGGGTCCACGACGTGGCGGCCACGGTCCAGGCCGTGAACCTCGTGGGCGACGTGGGAACCAGGACCGTGGCGTGAAGGGGAAGTGGGCCCAGGGCATAGTGCCCCGCAACTTCACCTGGGTCATCCGGGACCGCCTGGCCGTCTGCGAGCGCCTGGGCGGGTACGGCGCCAGCCACCGCAAGGTCCGGCGCCAGGAGGAGATCCTGTGGGTCCGGGGGCAGGGCTTCTCCCGCATCATCAGCCTGCTGCCCTCCCCCCACAACCTCTACGCCTACGAGGAGATGGGCCTCGGCGCCCAGCACGTCCCCTTCGGCCCCGCCGACGACCCGACGGCGGTGCTGGGCGACCTCTACCCCGACCTCCACGCCCAGCTGGCTGCCGGCGACCGGGTCCTGGTCCACCAGGAGGAGCTCAGCGACCGCCTGCAGGGCACCATGGCCGGCTACCTGGTGTACGCCGGCCTGGTGCCCGAGGAGACCCGTGCCATCGCCATGCTCGAGCACCTGCTGCAGCGCCAGATGGGGCCGGTGGGCCGGGAGCTGGTGGCGGTGGCTGCCACGCTGGCGGCGGGCCGGTGAGCGCCGGGACGGTGGCAGGGGGCGACCGGATCGAGCTGCGCGGCCTGCGCCTCCTCGGGGTGTGCGGCTCGGGGCCCGAGGAGCGCTCCCGGCCCCAGCCCCTCGACGTCGACCTCGACGTGGCCGTCGATCTCGCCCCCGCCGGGGTCACCGACGCCCTGGCCGACACCGTCGACTACGGGTCGGTGTGCGCCACCGTGGCCGAGGCGGTCGCCGCCGGTCCCGCCTCCCTGCTCGAGCACCTGGCCCAGCGCGTCGCCGACGCCGTCCTGGCCACCGACGCCCGCATCCTCTCGGTGACCATCACCGTGCGCAAGCTGCGTCCGCCGGTCCCCCACCTGCTGGACACCGCCGGGGTGCGGATCACCCGGGGCGGGGCCGGAGCAGCCGGAGGTGGATGATGGCCGGCGTCCGGCGGGCGTTCCTCGGCCTGGGCTCCAACCGGGGGGACCGCCAGCGGCACCTGGAGGAGGCGCTGGGCGCCCTCCCCGACCTGGTCGCCACCTCACCGGTCTACGAGAGCCGGCCCCTGGGCGGGCCCCCGGGGCAGGGCCCCTACCTCAACGTGGTGGCCGAGCTGCGCACCGGCCGCTCGCCCCGGGAGCTGCTGGAGCTGTGCCGGGCCCTCGAGGGCGCGGCCGGTCGGGTCCGACGGGAGCGGTGGGGACCGAGGACCCTCGACGTCGACGTCCTGCTGGTGGGTGACCTGGTGGTGGACGAGCCCGACCTCACCGTCCCCCACCCCCGCCTATGGGAGCGGCGCTTCGTCGTCCGCCCCCTGGCCGACCTCGCCCCCGACCTGGTCCCCGCCGGGGCGGTCGAGGACAGCGTGGGCGAGGTCCACCGCCTCGGGGCGCCCGCCCCTCGCCCGGCCCGGGGCCGGGGCCCCACTCGGTAGCGCGCCCTGCCGGACCGGGGTCGGGGCCGGACTAGGCTCAGGGCCACGAACGGCACCCACCTCGGGGCCGGAACGGGAGGGGTCGAGCCATGCGGGTGATCGGACGGGCCGCCGAGCTGGGCCGGGTGCTCGACGCCGAGCGCCGGGCCGGGCGCACCGTCGGCCTGGTGCCCACCATGGGCGCCCTCCACGAGGGCCACCGCAGCCTGGTCGAGACGGCCGCCGCCGAGCGGGACGCGGTGGCGGTGACGATCTTCGTCAACCCCCTCCAGTTCGGGCCGGGCGAGGACGTGGCCTCCTACCCGAGGGACCTCGAGGGTGATCTCCGCCACGCCGAGAAGGCGGGGGCGACCGTGGTGTTCGCTCCCCCGGTGGAGGAGATGTGCCCCGCCGAGGGGCTGACCACCGTGCACGTGGCTCGGCTCACCGCCGGCCTGGAGGGGGCCAGCCGACCCGGCCACCTCGACGGGGTGGCGACGGTGGTCACCAAGCTGTGTGCCCTGGCGGGCCGGTGCCGGGCCTACTTCGGGGAGAAGGACTTCCAGCAGCTGGTGGTGGTGCGCCGGCTGGTGGCCGACCTGTCCCTGCCGGTGGAGGTGGTCGCCTGCCCCACCGTGCGCGAGCGCGACGGGCTGGCCCTGTCCAGCCGCAACGCCTACCTGGACGGCGCCGAGCGGGCGGCGGCCCCGGTGCTGTTCCGGGCCCTGCGAGCCGGTGCCGCCGCCATCCTCGCCGGTGAGCGCGACCCGGCGCTGGTGCGCGACCTGGTGGCCTCGATCGTGGCGGCAGAGCCGCTGGTCGCCCTGGACTACGCCGAGGTGGTCGACGCCGCCACCCTGGAGACGCCCCCGGTGCTGGCGGGCGAGGTCCGACTGCTGGCCGCGGCCGGCATCGGCGCCGCCCGCCTCATCGACAACATCGGAGTGAGCCTGTGAACCGCCGCATGCTGAAGTCCAAGATCCACCGGGCCACCGTGACCGGGGCCGACCTCGACTACGCCGGGTCGATCTCGCTCGACGCCACCCTCATGGCCGCCGCCGACATCGCTCACCACGAGCAGGTCCACGTCCTCGACGTCGACAACGGCGCCCGCTTCGAGACCTACGCCATCCCCGGGGAGCCAGGCCAGGTGAGGGTCAACGGGGCCGCCGCCCACCTGGTGGCCCCCGGCCACCGGGTGCTGGTTGTGACCTACGCCGACTACGCCGAGGCCGAGCTGGGCGCCCACCAGCCGGTGATCGTGCACGTGGACGGGGCCAACCGCCCCCTCGGGGGGACGGACATCCCCTCGGCGACCTCTCCCAGGTCGATGCCGGTGGCGCCCCGTGCGGGCACGACGGGGTGAGCCCTCCCCCCCACCGGCCGCCCACCGTCGACGTGCTGGTCCTCGGCAGCGGGGTGGCGGGCCTGTCGGCGGCGGTGAGGGCCGCCCGCCGGCCGGGCTGGCGGGTCGGCGTGCTCACCAAGGCCGAGCTCCACCAGTCGGCCACCAGCTGGGCCCAGGGCGGGGTGGCGGCCGTTCTCTCGACCGGGCAGGACTCCACCGACCTCCACCTGGCTGACACCCTGGCGGCCGGTGACGGGCTGGGAGACGCCGACGCCACCCGCCTGCTGGTGGAGGAGGGGCCGGCCCGGGTACGGGAGCTGGTCAGGTGGGGGGCCGAGTTCGACGTCGACGGCGAGGGCGGCCTGGCCCGGGCGCGCGAGGGCGGGCACTCGCTGGCCCGCGTCGTGCACGCCGGGGGCGTGGCCACCGGCGCGGAGATCGAGCGGGCGCTGGTGGCGGCGGTCCGGTCCAGCCCGGTCGACGTGCGGGAGGGCTGGTTCGCCCGCGATCTGCTGGTCGAGGGCGGCCGGTGCCGGGGGGTGGTCGCCCTGGACCCCGCCGGTGAGCGCAGGGAGGTCAGGGCCGACCACGTGGTGGTGGCCACGGGCGGCGCCGGGCAGCTCTTCGCCGTCACCACCAACCCCCTCCAGGCGACCGGCGACGGGCTGGCCATGGCCCTGCGGGCCGGCGTGGCCGTCGCTGACGTGGAGTTCGTCCAGTTCCACCCCACCGCGCTGCACCACCCGGCCATGCCCCGGCCGCTGCTGTCGGAGGCCCTCCGTGGCCACGGGGCGGTGCTCCGCGACGCCCGGGGGGACCGGTTCGTCGACGAGCTGGCGCCCCGGGACCGGGTGAGCCGGGCCATGGGGGCACGCATGCTCGACCAGGGCGTCGACCACCTGTGGCTGGACGCCACCGGCCTCGAGCGCTTCGACCGGCGCTTCCCCACCATCGCCGCCTCGGTGCGGGCCGCCGGCCTCGACCCCGCCTCCGACTGGCTGCCGGTGGCCCCCGCCGCCCACCACGTCTCCGGCGGTGTCCTCACCGACCTCGACGGGGCGTCGGCCCTGGCCGGCCTGTGGGCGTGCGGGGAGGCGGCCTGCACCGGGGTCCACGGCGCCAACCGCCTGGCCTCCAACTCCCTGCTGGAGGGTCTGGTCTTCGCCCGCCGGGTGGTGGCGGCCATCGAGGCGGGGAAGGCGGCCCCTTCGGCGACCGGCGCCCTCCGGGCGGTGCTGGGGGGCGAGCCCGTCACCGTCTGGAGGTGGGGCACCGGGGGCGGGTCGGGCGGCCCCCGGCCGGGTGGCGAGGACCCCCACAAGGGCCGGGACCGGGTGCAGGGGGCCATGACCACCGGCGCGGGCGTGCTCCGCACCGCCGCCTCCTTGGCCGCCACCGTCGACGAGCTGGGCCGGGTCGGGCTGCCGGGCGGCGACGACCGGCCCGCCGTCGAGCTGCGGAACCTGGTCGAGGTGGGCGCGGCGGTCGTGGCGTCGGCGCTGGCCCGGACCGAGAGCCGGGGCAACCACTGGAGGTGCGACCACCCCCACGCCGACCCGGCGTTGCGCCGCCGCCTGGTGCACGGTCGGTGAGGCCCGACCTCCACCCGCCGCCGGGGGCGGTCCGGGAGGCCGTGGCCCGGGCCCTGGCCGAGGACCTGGGGCCGCTGGGCGACGTCACCACCGCCCTGCTGCCACCGGCGCTGGTGGTCGAGGCGACGGTGGTGGCCCGAGCCGAGGGCGTGCTGGCCGGCAGCGGGGCCACGACCGAGGCCTTCGCCCAGGTGGACCCGGTGGTGGCGGTCGACTGGCTCGTCCACGACGGGGCCGAGCTGGCGGCGGGGCAGGTGGTGGCCAGGGTCGGAGGCCCCCTGGCGTCGGTGCTCACGGCCGAGCGAACCGCCCTCAACTTCCTCGCCCACCTCTCGGGGGTGGCCACCCTGACCCGCCGCTTCGTCGCCGCCGCCTCGGGGAGGGCCCAGATCTGGGACACCCGCAAGACCACCCCGGGGCTGCGAGCCCTGGAGAAGGCGGCTGTGCGGGCCGGCGGGGGGGTGAACCACCGGGGCGACCTCGGCTCCTGGGTCCTGCTGAAGGACAACCACCTGGCGGTGGTGGGCGTTGCCGAGGCGGTGGCCGAGGCCCGGCGCCGCTGGCCGGGAAGGACGGTGGAGGTGGAGGCCGACCACCCCGACCAGCTCTGGGAGGCCGCTGCTGCGGGGGCCGACGTGGTGCTCCTCGACAACATGGCCCCCGAGGAGGTGTGGCGGTGCGTGGCCGAGCGGGGCGCCGCCGGCCGGCCCCTCCTCGAGGTCTCCGGGGGGGTCGACCTCGACACGGTGGCCGCCTACGCCGCCACCGGGGTCGACCTGATCTCGGTGGGTGCCCTCACCCACTCTGCCCCCGCCCTCGACGTCGGGCTCGATGTCGAGGGCGGTTCGGTCAAGCCAGGGTGATCCGGTCCCGGCACCGTTGGCCGGTGGCCCGGGCGGGGGATGAGTAGCGTCGGCTCGGTGCTGCTCGCCGTCGACGCCGGCAACACCCACACCGTGGTGGGCCTGTACCCGGGCCCGGACGGCTCGGGGGAGCTGGTCGACCACTGGCGGGTCTCCACCGTCGCCGAGCGGACCGGTGACGAGCTGGCTCTGCTGGTGGGGGGCCTCCTCGCTGCCGGGAAGGCCTCCCTGGCCGACCTGACCGGGTTGGTGCTGGCCTCGGGGGTGCCCCGGGTCACCGCGGCCGTGCGGGAGCTGGCGGCCCGCCACCTCGACCTGGTCCCGCTCGTGGTCGAGCCGGGGGTGCGGACCGGCATGCCGATCCTCTACGACAGCCCCAAGGAGGTCGGTGCCGACCGCATCGCCAACGCCGTGGGCGCGGTGGACCGCTACCCGGCACCGATCGTGGTGGTCGACTTCGGCACCGCCACCACCTTCGACGCCATCTCCGCTCGCGGCGAGTACCTGGGAGGGGTCATCGTCCCCGGCGTGGAGATCGGCCTCGACGCCCTCTTCAGCCGGGCCGCGGCGCTCCCCCGGGTGCAACCGGGCAAGCCCCGCCGGGTGATCGGCCGTGGCACCGTCGAGTCGATCCAGTCCGGTGCCGTGCATGGCGCCGCCGCCCTGGTTGACGGCATGATCGCCAGGATGGAGCCCGAGCTCGGCGAGCCCACCGTCGTGGCCACCGGGGGCCTCGCCAGCCTCATCGCCCCCCTCTGCCGCCGGGTGCGGTACCAGGACCCCTGGCTCACCCTGCACGGGCTGCGCCTCATCTTCGCCCGGAACCAGACGTGACCGCGGTCCCCACCAGCCCGCCCTACCGGTTCGGGCCGACCCGCAGCGCCGCCTCGCTCCACGCCGAGCTGGGCCACCTGCCTCCCGGGACCGAGACCGAGGTCGTGGCCACCGTGGCCGGTCGGACCATGCTGCGCCGGGTTCAGGGCAGGGTGGCGTTCGCCACCCTCCAGGACCACAGCGGGCGCATCCAGCTGTTCGCTCCGTCCCCCACCACGCCCGCGTTCGGGCGGTTCCGCGAGCTGTCGATCGGGGACTGGGTGGGCGTCAGCGGGGTGGTCATGACGACCAGGCGGGGGGAGCTGAGCGTGCGGGTCGACGACTGGACGGTGCTGGCCGCGACCCGCCGGCCCTTCCCCGACAAGTGGCACGGGCTCAGCGACCTCGACACCCGGTACCGCCAGCGCTACCTGGACCTGTGGGTGTCCGAGGAGACCCGTCAGGTCCTGGCGGCCCGCAGCCGGGTGGTGAGCCTGACCCGTCGCTGGCTGGAGGACCGGGGCTTCGTGGAGGTGGAGACCCCTGTCTTCCACCCCGTGCCGGGGGGGGCCGACGCCAGGCCCTTCACCACCCACCACAACGTCCTCGACGCCGACCTCTACCTCCGGATCGCTCCCGAGCTGTACCTCAAGCGGCTGGTCGTGGGGGGGTTCGAGCGGGTCTACGAGATGGCCCGGGTCTTCCGCAACGAAGGCCTCTCGCCCCGCAACAACCCCGAGTTCACCATGCTGGAGCTGTACCAGGCCTACGCCGACTACGGCGACATGATGGCCCTGACCGAGGAGCTGGTCGCCCACCTGGCCGCCGAGCTGTGGGGCACGACCGAGCTCCACCTCCACGGCCGTCCTCTCGACCTGACCCCCCCGTGGCGGCGGGCCTCGCTGGTCGAAGTCATCGAGGAGCACGCCGGCGTGAGGGTCGACCCCGCCTCGGCGGTGGAGGACCTGGCGGTGGTGTGCGCCGACCTCGACGTCGAGGTCGAGGACGGCTGGGGGCCGGGCAAGCTGGTCCTCGAGCTGTACGAGAAGCGGGCCGAGCGGGAGCTGTGGGGCCCGGTGTTCGTCTGCGACTACCCGACCGAGGTGTCGCCCCTGGCCCGCGGCCACCGGGAGCAGCCGGGGGTGGCGGAGCGCTTCGAGGCGGTGGCGGCAGGCCGGGAGCTGGCCAACGCCTTCAGCGAGCTGGTCGACCCCGCCGAGCAGCGCCGCCGCTTCGAGGAGCAGGTGGCCCACCGGGGGGGGGACGACGGCGGGGCGACGGCTGTCGACGCCGACTACCTGCGGGCCCTGGAGTACGGACTGCCCCCCACGGGGGGCCTGGGCATGGGGATGGACCGGCTGGTCATGCTGCTCACCGGCACGGACAACATCCGGGACGTCATCGCCTTCCCCACGCTCCGCCCCGAGCCGGGAGCCTGAGGGCCCAGCCGGCGGGCCGGCGGGTCAGGGGTCGGGCACCGCCTCCGACAGCGACGTGGCGGCGGTGGCGAGGTGCTCGGCGGAGGGGTGGTCCCTGAGGGGGGAGAGGCTGGCCACGGCCTCGGCGCAGTAGAGGCGGGCCAGCTCCATCGAGCCGATCACGGCTCCGTCGGAGCGCACCAGCTTGCGGGCCCGCTCGATGTCGGTCCGCTCCAGGGGACGTCCCAGCAGGTCGGTCAGCTCGGGGCCCTCCACCGGCGAGGCCAGGGCCAGGATGACGGGGAGGGTGTAGACGCCCTCGGCCAGGTCGTTGCCGGCCGGCTTGCCCAGCTGCTCCTCGGACCCCACCACGTCGAGCACGTCATCGACGATCTGGAAGGCCATGCCGAAGCGGTGGCCGAAGGTGGTCAGGGCGTCCACCTCGGGGGGGGCCAGACCCGTGACCAGGGCACCGCAGCGGCAGGCGGTGGCGAAGAGGGCGGCGGTCTTGCCGGCGATGGCGGTGAGGTACTGGTCCTCGTCCCGGCGCAGGTCGAAGGTGGTCTGCAGCTCCTGGATCTGGCCCGCGCACATCGAGCCCAGCGTGGTCGCCAGCAGCTCCGACACCTCGCGCCCGAGGGACGCGCCCAGCGAAGAGGCCCGGGCCAGCAGGAAGTCCCCGGCGAGGATGGCGCGCAGGTTCCCCCACCGGCTGTTCACCGAGGCCACCCCCCGGCGGGTCGTCGCCTCGTCCATGACGTCGTCGTGGTAGAGGGAGCCCAGGTGGATCAGCTCGACGGCGACACCGGCCCGAACCACCTCCTCCCCTGCGGTCGCCGCCCCCGCCGCCCCACCCGCCCCGCCGGCCGGGCGCCCGCAGGCACCGGCGGCGAGGGTGAGAGCGGGGCGGAGCCGCTTGCCGCCGGCGGCGATGAGGTGGGTGGCCAGCTCGGTCAGGTAGGCGTCGTCGGCCACCACCGCCGCCCGCAGCGCCTCCTCCACCCGGACCAGCTCCGCCTCCATGCCAGGGAGCCCGAGCAGAGGGGATGGGGCCATCCCCGTACGGTACCTGGGAGGACCATTCCCACAGTAGTTGGGCCCCACGGGGCGACCGGCCGCCGCCATCCCCTGCTACGCGACGGCCGGGCTGCTCGATAGACTCGCGCTACGAAGACGCCCATGCCGAGGGAGGGCGATCCCTTGTTCGAACGGTTCACTGATCGAGCCCGACGAGTCGTGGTCCTGGCCCAGGAGGAGGCGCGGCTGCTCAACCACAACTACATCGGCACCGAGCACATCCTCCTGGGGCTGATCCACGAGGGCGAGGGGGTGGCCGCCAAGGCGCTCGAGTCCCTCAGCATCTCGCTCGAGGCGGTTCGGAACCAGGTCGAGGAGATCATCGGGCAGGGCGGGTCCTCCCCCTCGGGCCACATCCCCTTCACCCCCCGGGCCAAGAAGGTCCTGGAGCTGTCCCTGCGGGAGGCCCTCCAGCTGGGCCACAACTACATCGGCACCGAGCACATCCTCCTGGGGCTGATCCGCGAGGGCGAGGGCGTGGCCGCGCAGGTGCTGGTGAAGCTGGGCGCCGACCTGTCCCGGGTCCGTCAGCAGGTGATCCAGCTCCTCTCCGGCTACTCCGGCCCCGGCCAGGAGTCGGGCAGGGCCGGCGCCACCGCCGGGGGGGGCGAGAGCTCGCCGTCGGGGTCCCTGGTCCTGGACCAGTTCGGGCGCAACCTCACCCAGCTGGCCCGGGAGAAGAAGCTCGACCCCGTCATCGGCCGCAGCCGGGAGATCGAGCGGGTGATGCAGGTCCTGTCCCGGCGGACGAAGAACAACCCGGTGCTGATCGGCGAGCCGGGGGTGGGCAAGACCGCCATCGTGGAGGGCCTGGCCCAGCGCATCACCGTCGACGACGTGCCCGAGACCCTGACGGGCAAGCAGCTCTACACCCTCGACCTCGGGGCCCTGGTCGCCGGGTCCCGGTACCGGGGCGACTTCGAGGAGCGCCTCAAGAAGGTGCTCAAGGAGATCCGCACCCGCGGCGACATCATCCTGTTCATCGACGAGCTCCACACCCTGGTGGGGGCCGGCGCCGCCGAGGGAGCCATCGACGCCGCCTCCATCCTCAAGCCCATGCTGGCGAGGGGTGAGCTGCAGACCGTGGGCGCCACGACCCTGGACGAGTACCGCAAGCACCTGGAGAAGGACGCCGCCCTGGAGCGGCGGTTCCAGCCCATCAAGGTCGACGAGCCCACCGTGGCCCACACCATCGAGATCCTGAAGGGCCTGCGGGACCGCTACGAGGCCCACCACCGGGTCACCATCACCGACCAGGCGGTGGTGGCCGCCGCCAACCTGGCCGACCGCTACATCTCCGACCGCTTCCTGCCCGACAAGGCGATCGATCTCATCGACGAGGCCGGCAGCCGCATGCGCATCCGGCGCATGCAGACCCCGCCCGACTACAAGGAGCTGGAGAACGAGCTGGCCCGGGTGGTCCAGCTCAAGAAGGAGGCGGTGGAGGCCCAGCGCTACGAGGAGGCCGGGAAGCTGCGGGACAGGGAGAAGGGGCTCCTCGACAAGAAGGCGTCCAAGGAGCAGGAGGTCAAGCAGGCCGGCATCGACCTCTTCGACGAGGTCGACGAGGAGGCCATCGCCGACGTCCTGTCCCTTTGGACCGGGATCCCGGTGTACAAGCTCACCGAGGAGGAGACGGCCAAGCTGCTGCGCATGGAGGAGGAGCTCCACAAGCGGGTGATCGGCCAGGGGGACGCCGTCCGCTCGGTCTCCCAGGCCATCCGCCGCACCCGTGCCGGGCTCAAGGACCCCAAGCGCCCCAGCGGCTCGTTCATCTTCCTGGGCCCCTCGGGGGTGGGCAAGACCGAGCTGGCCAAGACCCTGGCCGAGTTCCTCTTCGGCGACGAGTCGGCCCTCATCAGCCTCGACATGTCCGAGTACATGGAGAAGCACACGGTCAGCCGCCTGGTGGGCTCGCCCCCCGGCTACGTGGGCTACGAGGAGGGCGGACAGCTCACCGAGGCGGTGCGGCGCAAGCCGTTCTCGGTGGTGCTCTTCGACGAGATCGAGAAGGCCCACGCCGACGTGTTCAACGCCCTGCTCCAGATCCTCGAGGAGGGCCGCCTGACCGACGCCCAGGGGCGCACCGTCGACTTCCGCAACACGGTGCTGATCATGACCTCCAACCTGGGCACCGCCGACCTGCGCAAGGCCAACGTCGGCTTCGCCCGCTCCGACGAGGCGGTGACCTACTCCAAGATGAAGGAGAAGGTGGAGGATGCCCTCAAGCGCCACTTCCGCCCCGAGTTCCTCAACCGCATCGACGAGACCATCGTCTTCCACGAGCTGTCCAAGGCCGAGGTCGTGGCCATCGCGGACCTCATGATCAGGCGGGTGCAGAACCAGCTGGTGGCCCAGGGGATCGGCCTCGAGCTGACCCCCGAGGCCAAGCTGCTGCTGGCCGAGAAGGGCTACGACCCCACCCTCGGCGCCCGTCCCCTGCGCCGGGCCATCCAGCGCCTGATCGAGGACCAGATGTCGGAGCGGATCCTGTTCAAGGAGTTCCACGCCGGCGAGACGATCATCGTCGACACCGACGGCGCCGAGCTCACCTTCCGGGCGGTGGAGGGCTTCGAGCCCCCGTCGGTGGAGATGGTGGAGGCCGGCCCGGCCGAGTGAGGGCCGTGCCGCCGACGGGGCCACGAGCGGCGTCCACGCGCCGGCCGCGCTAGGGTCTCTGCCTCGTCCCCGGGGACCAGGTCGCTGGCCAGGTGGGAGCAGAGTGGTTCGACGTCTCTCGGAGCTGTTCAGCGTGGGGTCGCTGCTGGTGGGGCTGTTCGGCGGCGCCGCCTCACCCGGGACGGGCGGGGGTCCGGAGCCGACGGGTGGCGACGGCCGGCGCTACATCGTGATGCTGGAGGACTCGGTGGTCGGGGAGGGCGACGCCCGGGGGCTGCGGGGGGTGGTCGACGAGCTGGTGGGCCAGCGGGTGGGCCGTCTCTACCCGGGGATCCGGAGCTTCGCCGCCGCCCTCGGTCCGGCGGAGGTGGAGGCGATGGCGGCCGATGACCGGGTGCGGGCCGTCGAGGTCGACCGGGTGGTCCGAGCCGCTGCCCAGACCACGCCCACGGGCGTGAACCGGGTGGCGGCCCCCGACGTCGACAGCCAGGTCATCCCCAACCTCGGCATCGACGGGCGGGACGACGCCCGGGTCGACGCCGACATCGCCGTCATCGACACCGGGATCGCGCCCCACCCCGATCTCAACGTCGTCGGCCGCACCGACTGCGTCAACAGCTTCGCCACCGGCTGCCGGGACGGCTCGGGCACCGACGGCAACGGTCACGGCACCCACGTGGCTGGCACGGCGGCGGCCCTCGACGACGGGGCCGGCGGGGTGGGCGTGGCCCCCGGCGCCCTGCTGTGGTCGGTGCGGATCCTGGACGACGACGGCAGCGGGCTCCTCTCTGACCTGGTGGCGGGGGTGGAGTGGGTGACGGCCCGGGCCGGCACCATCGACGTGGCCAACATCAGCCTGGGGTGCGCGGACTGCGCCAGCCCCGCGCTCGACGCTGCCATCACCGCCTCGGTGGACGCCGGCGTGGTGTACGTCACCTCCGCCGGCAACGAGGGTGTCGACGCCTCCCGCGTCTCGCCCGCCAACCACCCCGACATGATCACCGTGTCGGCCCTGGCCGACTTCGACGGCGTCTCGGGGGGGCTGGGCGCGCCCACGTGCATGGCCGATCGGGACGACACCTTGGCCGACTTCAGCAACCGGGGGCGGGTCATCGACGTCACCGCTCCGGGCACCTGCATCCTCTCCACCGTGCCCGGGGGCTACGCCGAGATCAGCGGGACCAGCATGGCGTCGGCCCACGTCACCGGCGCCGCCGCCCTGTTGGCGGCCGGGCGCCCCCCGTCGGGTCGCTCCGACGTCGTGGCCATCCACGACACGATCGTCGCCACCGGCAACGGGGGGTGGACCGACGACGGCGGGGACGGGGTCAGGGAGCCGCTGCTCGACGTCAGCTCCGCCATCTACAGCGTGGCCGGGGCGTCCGCCTCGTCGGTCGTCCTCCCCCTGACCGGCCTCCTGGCCACGACCACCACCACTACGACACCTCCTCCGCCCTCGCCATCTGGCAACGCCCTCCCTGAGGTCGGCGGCGGCCCCTCCTCGGTGGAGGCCCGACCGGGCTGACCTGGGCCCGGCGAGGGGTGGGCCACCGGTAGCGTGAGCGGTCATGCCGGTGCGGTCCCGCCTCGCCATCTCGGTCCTGGTGGCGGCGGTGGGCCTGGCGACCGCCGCCTGCCAGGTCGACGTCGAGGTGGGGCTGGACGTCGGCGGCAGGGGGTCGGGCCGGGTGGAGGTGGCGGTGACCCTCGACGCCGACGCCGCCCGCCGGCTCCCGGCGGGCGCCGACGCCCCGGCCCTGGAAGACCTGCGGCGCAGGGGGTGGACCGTCACCGGCCCCGGTGCCGGGGACGGCGGCGGGACCGTGGTGCGGGCCGCCAAGGCCTTCGCCAGCCCCGGGGAGGCCCGTGCCGTGCTGGCGGAGGTGAGCGGCGAGGAGGGACCGTTGCGGGACCTCACCTTGGAGCGGGAGGGGTCGTTCCTGCGTACGAGCTACCGGTTCGCGGGCACGGCCGACCTCACCTCGGGCATCGAGGCCTTCAGCGACGACTCCCTCCGCCGTCAGCTCGATGGGGCCGATCTCACCGCCGCCCTGGAGCGCCTGGTGGGTGCCACGGCGGAGGGGAACCTCCGTGTGCGGGTGGTGGCAGACCTCCCCGGCCAGGTGTCGGCCGACGCCCCGGGGGCTGTGGACGGCGCACCGGCATGGGAGCTGGAGCCGGGGGAGGCCGTCGACCTGGCCGCCACCAGCACGACCGTCAACGTGGCGCGGGCGGGGTGGGCGACGGCGTCGGTGATCTTCGCCGCCCTCCTGGTGATCCTGTCCGGCAGGCGGGTGTGGCGGAGGGCCCGGCCCCGGGCGCCGGCCTGAGGCCAGGTCATGGCGGATGCTGCCCGCTGACCACGTCGGGGGCGCGGTTCTCCGGTCACGGGGCGTCGATGGGCGACGGTGGGCGACCGGAGAACTGGGGTCAGGCCCGGGCCCGACCGAGGACCCCTCCATCATGAGTGTCACAGCCCCCTCGTACCATCGCCACCGTGACCCTGACCGGGGCCCGGTTCCGCTGCGAGGCATGCTCCCGCACCACGCCCAAGTGGCAGGGGCGGTGCCCGTCGTGCCGGGCCTGGAACGTCCTGAGCGAGGACCTGGCCGGGCCTCTCCCCTCCCCGGCCCCGGCGCCCGCCAGCCAGCCCGTGCCCGTCGCCGCCGTCGACCCCCCGCGGTGGGCGGCCCGCCCCACCGGCGTGGGAGAGCTCGACCGGGTGCTGGGCGGGGGGCTGGTCCCCGGCTCGGTGACCCTGGTGGGCGGGGAGCCGGGGGTGGGGAAGTCGACGTTGCTGCTCCAGGCGGCGGGGTCCATGGCCGGGGCCGGCGCCTCCTGCCTGCTGGCCACCGCCGAGGAGTCGGCCCACCAGGTGCGGGAGCGGGCCGGTCGCCTGGGTCTCCTCGCCTCGGGGCTGCACCTGGTGGCCGAGCCCATCCTCCCCCACCTCCTCGCCCACCTGGGCGGCGACCGCTTCGACGTGGTGGTGGTGGACTCCATCCAGACCATGGTGGACCCCGACACGGGGCCCTCGCCCGGCTCGGTGCCACAGGTCCGGGAGTGCGCCAACCGTCTGGTGCGCCTGGCCAAGGAGCGGGGGATCACCGTCGTGCTGGTCGGCCAGGTGACCAAGGACGGCTCCCTGGCCGGGCCCCGGGTCCTCGAGCACGTGGTCGACACCGTGCTGAGCTTCGAGGGCGACCGCCACCACGCCCTCCGCCTGTTACGGGTGACCAAGCACCGCTACGGGCCCACCCAGGAGCTGGGCCTGTTCGAGATGACCGAGGGCGGGCTGGTGGGCGTCCCCGACCCCAGCCGGCTGTTCCTGGCCGACCGCCACCACGTGGCCGGGTCGGTCCTGGTGCCCACCGTGGAGGGACACCGGGCGCTGGTGGTGGAGGTGCAGGCCCTGGTCACGCCGTCGACGCTGCCCCAGCCCCGGCGCTCGGCCCAGGGCCTGGACGGCGGGCGGCTGGCGCTGCTGCTGGCGGTGCTGGAGCGGCGGGTCGGGATCACCATGGGCAGGCACGACGTCCACGCCTCGGCGGTGGGAGGGGTTCGGGTGGTCGAGCCCGGCGCCGACCTGGCCATCGCCCTGGCCCTGGTGTCGTCGGTCGTCGACCGCCCTCTGCCCCGTGACCTGGTGGCCTGCGGTGAGATCGGCCTGGGCGGGGAGCTGCGTCAGGTGAGCCAGACCGCCCGCCGGTTGGGCGAGGCCGCCCGTCTGGGCTTCGGGCGGGCGATCGTGCCGGCATCGGCCCCCGAGCCACCACCGGGGTTCACCACGCTGCGGGCCGACGGCCTGGGCCGGGCCCTCGATCTGGCCGGGCTGTGGTCGGGAGGACGGTAGAATTCCGACGATGGCACCCCGGCGCAACGCTCGGTTGCTGGCCGCGCTGGCGGCGGTGGCCCCCGGCACGCCGTTGCGGGAAGGTCTCGACCGGATCCTCCAGGCCAGCATGGGCGCCCTCATCGTGGTCGACGACGGGCCCGCCGTGCTCAACATCTGCTCGGGAGGGTTCCTCCTCGACGCCGCCTTCAGCCCCCAGCGGCTCTCGGAGCTGGCCAAGATGGACGGGGCCATAATCCTCTCGTCCGACTGCTCCCGCGTGGCCCGGGCCAACGTCCACCTGGTGCCCAACCCCAACGTCCCCACGTCCGAGACGGGGACCCGCCACCGTACCGCCGAGCGGGTGGCGCGGGGCATCCCGGTGCCGGTCATCTCCGTGTCCCAGGACCAGGCGGTGATCGCCGTGTACGTCGGCGACGAGAAGCACCCCCTCGAGTCGATCCCCAGGCTTCTCACCCGGGCCAACCAGGCGCTCTCCACCCTGGAGCGGTACAAGAACCGCCTGGACACGGTGTCGGCCTCCCTGTCGGCGCTGGAGATCGAGGACCTGGTGACCCTCCGGGACGTGGTGACCGTGCTGCAACGCACCGAGATGGTCGGCCGCATCGCCGAGGAGATCGACGGCCAGGTCGTGGAGCTGGGCGTCGACGGCCGGTTGGTCCGCCTCCAGCTGGAGGAGGTGATGGGGGGGGTCGAGGACGATCGTCGCCTGGTGATCCGCGACTACTTCCACGAGGAGGCGAGCTGGCACCTGGGCCAGGCGCTCGACGCCCTGGCCGGTCTCGGCGTCGAGGACCTCCTCAACCTCAAGACGGTGGCCTCCATGCTGCACCTGCCGGGGGGGGCGCCCGATCTCGACGCCAGCGTCTCGCCCCGTGGGTACCGCCTCCTGTCCAAGATCCCCCGCCTGCCCGAAGCGGTCACCGACCGCATCGTCGACCACTTCGGGAGCCTGCAGAAGGTCATGCGGGCCAGCATCGACGACCTCGACGACGTGGAGGCGGTGGGGGAGTCTCGGGCCGGGGCCATCAAGGAGGGGCTGTCCCGCCTGGCCGAGACCAGCATCCTCGACCGGTACAACTGATACGATCCGCCCTTGAGCACCATGGCCTTCGACGTCGGCGACACGGTCGTCTACCCCCACCACGGCGCGGCGACCATCGAGAGACGGGAGCGGAGGCGTGCCTCCGGGGAGGAGCGCGAGTACCTGGTGCTCCGGCTGGCCTACGACGACCTGACGCTCGTGGTCCCGAGCGACGGCACCGAGGAGGTGGGGTTGCGCCGGGTCATCACCGACCACGAGGTGGAGGAGGTGCTCGCCGTCCTCCGCCAGAGCGAGGCCCCGGTGCCCACCAACTGGTCCCGCCGGTTCAAGGACCACGTCGAGAGGCTGAAGTCCGGTGACATCTGCCAGGTCGCCGAGGTCGTGCGGAACCTCTCCCGCCGGCGGTCCGAGAAGGGGCTGTCCGCAGGGGAGAGGCGGATGCTCGTCCGGGCCCGTCTGATCCTGGCGTCGGAGCTGACCTGCGCCCTGCGGGTCAGCGAGGAGGAGGCGGGACGTCGGCTCGACGAGGCCCTGGCCTGACCGTCACCGTCTCGTGACGGTGTGGGCCGTCATCGTCGCCGCCGGGGCGTCCAGCCGCTTCGGGCGCCCCAAGGCGTACGCCCTCCTGGGCGGGCGCCGTGTCGTGGAGTGGTCGGTGGCCGCGGCCCGCGCCATCGGCTGCGGCGTGGTGCTGGTGGTCCCCCCGGAGCGGGCCGGGGACCCCGAGCCCGAGGTCGACGCCGTCGTCGGTGGGGGGCCGACGCGCTCGGAGTCGGTGCGGCGGGGCCTGGCGTCGGTACCCGCCGACGCCGAGACGGTGGTGGTCCACGACGCCGCCCGACCCCTGGCGCCCGCCTCCCTCTTCGCGGCGGTGGTGGACGCGATCTGGGCCGGAGCCGACGGCGCCGTGCCCGGGATCCCCCTTCCCGACACGGTCAAGCGGGTCGGTCCCGACGGGGCGGTGGTGGAGACGCTCGACCGGGACCAGCTGGTGGCGGTACAGACCCCACAGGGGTTCGTGGCCTCGGTGCTTCGGTCCGCCCACGTCGAGGGGCTCGACGCCACCGACGACGCCGGTCTGGTGGAGCGGGCGGGCGGGCGAGTGGTGGTGGTCCCCGGTGAGGAGAGGAACCAGAAGCTGACCCGTCCCGGCGACCTGGTCGTCGCCGAGGCCCGCCTGTCGGACCCGGGGGGATGGTGAGCCGGGTCGGGATCGGGTTCGACGTCCACCCCTGGGGCGCCGATCCCCGACGGGGCCTGGTGCTGGGGGGCGTCGCGTTCGAGGGCTGTCCCGGGCTGGCGGGCCACAGTGACGCCGACGTGGTCGCCCATGCCGTGGCCGACGCCCTCCTCGGGGCCGCCGGGCTGGGAGACCTCGGCACCAGGTTCCCCGACGACGATCCCCAGTGGGCGGGGGCCGACAGCCTGGACCTCCTCGCCCGGGTGGTCCGCGACGTGCGGGCCGAGGGGTGGGAGCCGGGCAACGTGGACTGCTCGGTCGTGCTCGACGCGCCCCGGCTGGCACCCCGTCGGGCCGAGATGGAGGCGGCCCTGGGGGCGGTGGTGGGCGCGCCGGTGACCGTGAAGGCGACCCGGCCCGAGGGCCTCGGGGCCCTGGGCCGGGGAGAGGGGGTGGCCTGCGTCGCCGTGGCCCAGGTCTGCTCGCCGTGAGCAGGCCCGATCCCTACGGGGGTCGGCGTGGGGCCACCGACCTGGGGGGGGAGCAGGTCGAGGGACGCCAGGCGGTCCGGGAGCTGCTGCTGGCCCGCCGGCGGGAGGTCCGAGACGTGTGGATCGCCGACGACCTGGATCCGGCGCCGACGGTGGACGACGTCCTGGCGTTGGCGGCGGGCCGGGCGGTGCCGGTCCGCAGGGTGGCCCGGGCGGCGCTGCGGGCGGAGGCCCGCTCGGCCGCCCCCCAGGGTGTCATCGCTCACGCCGCGCCGCTCCCCGTCGCCGACCTGGACGACCTGTGCCGGGCGGGGGCCCGTGGCGACGGCCCTCCCTTCCTGCTGTGCCTGGACGGGATCACCGACCCCCACAACCTGGGATCGCTCCTGCGTACGGCCGAGTGCGCCGGGGTGAGCGGCGTGGTGGTGCGTCGCCACCGGTCCGTGCGCATCACGCCCACGGTGGCCAAGGTGGCGGCCGGCGCCGTCGAGCACGTGGAGGTGGCCCTCGTCGGCGGCCTCCCCGCCGCCCTCGCGCGTCTCCGTGAGCAGGGTGTGTGGGCGGTCGGCCTCGATGCCGGGGGCGCGGACACCCTCTTCGACCTGGCCATCCTCGATCAGCCGGTGGCTCTCGTGGTGGGCGCCGAGGGCCGGGGCCTGGGCCGTCTGACCCGGGCCCGCTGCGACGTGGTGGCCTCGATCCCGCTACGGGGGGCCCTGGGCTCCCTCAACGCCGCCACCGCCGCCGCCGTGGGCTGCTTCGAGGTGGTCCGCCGTCGCCTCGTCCGGCCACCGGGTTGAGGTGGATCCCCGGTCGGGGGCACGGTTGTTGACACGGACCTGTCCGGTGACTACAAGTACGAGGTCACCGTTCCCCGACCCAGGAGCTCTTGTGTCGCCTGGCAATGCCGTCGGCGCCCTCGCTGACCTCTCCGACGACATGCTGGCACTCCGCTCCCAACAGGGTGACGACCTGGCCCAGCGGGTGCTCATCGAACGGTACCGGCGTCTGGCCCGGGCCAAGGGTCGTGGGTACTTCCTCGTCGGTGGTGACGCCCAGGACACCGAGCAGGAGGCGCTGATAGGCCTGTACAAGGCGGTGCGCGACTACCGCAGCGGCCGTCCGGCCTCGTTCCGGGCGTTCGCCGAGCTGTGCATCAACCGCCAGCTGATCACCGCCATCAAGGCCGCCACCCGCCAGAAGCACCAGCCCCTCAACCAGTACGTCTCCATCTCGGGCGTGGCCGGTGGTGACGACGGCGGGGAGCGCACCGTGGCCGACCTCCTCGGTCGCCACCGGGTGACCGACCCCGTCGACGAGGTCATCGCCGCCGAGCGCATGGCGTCGATGCAGGGGGCCATCGCCGAGATGCTCTCGGACCTCGAGGTCGAGGTGCTGGAGCTCTACGTCGAGGGGAAGAGCTACCAGGAGATCGGCGAGCAGCTGGGCCGTCACGCCAAGTCGATCGACAACGCCATCCAGCGCATCAAGCGCAAGGTGGACCTGCACCTCGGCCAGCAGGCGGCCGCCGAGCGGGGCGCCCTGACCGGGTAGCCGGCGCCGGGGGGCGCCCGGGGTCGCCGGGGATCGGTTGTCGCGCGATCCGCCGGAACAGTTGCGGTCGGGCGCACACAAAGGGCGTGTCGCAGCCGGGCCGCATCCACGCCTCAGCCCCGAGGGCTCTCCGTCAGCTCCCGCAGGTCGACGACGCTGCCGCTGTCGAGACCCCGATCGAGCAGCCCCCATATGCCACGGGCGACCTCCTCAGGGTCGCTGAGCCTGTCGGCGGCGTACAGGTCGACGAACTTCTGACGGTTGGGGAAGTCGTCCTCCGACGTCTGGCGCAGCTGGGCCTGCATCCCGGTGTCGACGGTGCCGGGTGCGACTGACAGCACCTGGACCCCGCCCCGGATCGACTGCTCGGCCCCGACGTCGCGCACCCACTGGTCGATCGCCGCCTTCCCCGCCCCGTACGACGACCAGCCGGGGTAGACGCTCTTGGCGGCACCGGAGGTCAGCATGACCAGGTGGCGGCTTGCTGGGACGTCACGGACGGCGGCGAGGAACAGGTGGCCGAGCACCTGGGGTGCCGCGCTGTTCAGGATCACGTTGCCCACGTAGGCCCCGGTGTCGACCTCGCCGCCGAAGCCGATCGGTTCGAGGGTGCCCGCGGCGTGGACGAAGACCACCCGCCGGCCCGCGAAGGAGGCCAGCTCCCTCTGCAGGGACGAGCCCACGCTCTGCCAGTCGGAGGGATCGGAGAGATCCGCCTCCACGTGCTCGATCCCGGCCGGGCGGCTCCGGCTGATGCCGATGACGCGGGCCCCCTCCCAAGGGACGGTGCGGGCCAGCGCCTGCCCGATGCCGCTCGACGCTCCTGAGATCCAGATCAGCGAGTCACCCATGCCAGTCGAATACCCATTCTCGCGCCGCGGGCTGCATCCGGGTCCTCGCGGAGGGCGGGACTTGATCCGATCGGTCGGCGCGGCGCGTCACTCCGTTCGCAACCCCGCCGCCGGCTCGAGCCGGGCAGCCACACGCGCCGGCACCGCCGCCGCCATGACCGCGACCACCAGCGAGCCGGCCACGGTGGCCACGATCCACAGGACCGGGGTCGACGGAGCGGTCGCGACGCCGAGCTCCGAGGCGAAGGCTCGCCATGCGACGCGCCCGACGGCGATCCCGAGCGGCACCCCGATGACGAGACGGCGACCATGGTCGCGAGTGCCTGGACCCGGACGGAGCTCCGGACCTGGCGTCCCGTGAAGCCCAGAGACCGCAGGATCGCCAGCTCCCGGCGGCGGGACCGGACGGACAGGATCACGGCCACCGCCAACCCCACCACCGCGGTCCCGGCGAGGAGCCCACCGACGAGCAGCGGCAGGGCACGCATCGATTGCGCGTTCACGATCTCGGCGGGTCGCACTGGCTCGGGGTACTCGAAGACCCCGAAGCCGTCGAGGGCACGAGACGAAGTCGTCGTGGAGATCGGCGAGCGCCGCCCGGGGGTCGGCCCTCGGGCACCAGGTCGATCCCGACGAAGGCGATGTTGCCCGCGATGGCCGTGGGGTCGAACGTCGCGGGGACGGGGAGCACCATGCCGGTCCCCGGGGCGGTGCGGTCGGCCAGGTACGGCCCGAGCGGTGGGAGCACCGCCAGCCCGGTCACGGTCACCTGTCGGGGCGCGATGGGGTCGCCGGCCACCTCGACCTGGTCCCCCACGCCCTTGCCGCGCTCCGCCGCGGTCCGGGAGCCGAGAGCCACCTCGTCGTCGTCCCGGGGCAGGCGGCCCTCGACCACCGCGAAGTCCACGTTGGCACGCTCGTCGAGCCCGACCACCGAGACGACCGGCTCGCCCTCGACGGTGATCCCGTTGAGGAAGCCAAGCCCCGTCCAGCTCTCGACGTCGTCACGCCCGCCCAGCGTGCTCTCGACGGCGTCGAGATCCACACCGCCGTAGCCGACCCGCCCATGATGGCGAGGTCCCAGGGCCAGCCGTAGTATGCCGGCGTCGAGAGGACCGCGGAGAGACTGGTACCGAAGACCACGGCGGCGAGGAGCACACCTGTGCCGACCCCGCCGCTGGCCACCACCAGGCCCGCCCCGCCGCTGCCCCCGTAGGCGTAGGCGGCCCGGATGCCCTCGCCGACCTCGGCCGTGCCGATGACCGGGCGAATCGCTGCAGGGTCGAGGGTTCGCGTCGGCGCGCCACGGGTCGTGCGGCCCGCCGGGCTGCCCGGACGGCAAGCGTCGTGACGCCGACCGCGCAGACGGCAGCGAAGGCCAGCGCGCCGAGCCCGACCCAGCTCGCCAGCTGGCGTCCCGGCGACGGCTCGACAGAGCGGACGCTGCCCACCGGAGCGACCGGCGACAGCAGCCAGGCCAGTGCCAGCGCGGCAACGAGGCCGGTGGCCGCCGCCACGAGCAGCGGCACGGCGACCACGACCACGCCGTCGCGCATCGTCAACCCCAGCCGCCGCCACTGGACCTGGTCGTCCTCGGTACGGCGAAGCTCGCGTGCCGCCGCCAGCCCCAACACGACAGCCGTGACCGTCCCGACGACCACCCCCAGCACGCCCAGCGCGGTAA
>JBOGHU010000043.1:0-20432 GCA_050742255.1 Acidimicrobiales bacterium | reverse complement strand
GCTCCCCGGGCCCCACCCACCGGCGCAGCGCCGCCACCGCGCACAGCCCCAGGGTGCCGGCCCCGATCACGACCACCGTGGCGGCGCCGGGCTCCACCGACAGGGCGCCCCGGAGGGCGCACGCCGCCGGCTCGACCATCACCGCCGCCTCGTCGGCCATGTCCTCGGGCACGGCGTGGAGCTGGCTGGGGTGGGCGGCCAGGGCCACCGACCACCCGCCCCCCACCTGGGCGCAGTAGCCCGTCTGCAGCCCTGGGGACAGGTCGCCGAAGGCGACGTTGGCACAGCGGCCCACGTCGCCTTCGCCACAGGCCGGGCAGGGGGGGTCGATGCCCCGGGTCGCACAGCCCAGCACCGGCTCCAGCACCACCCGGGAGCCGTCGTCGAGCTCGCCGACCACCTCGTGGCCGGGGACGAAGGGGAAGCTGACGACGGGCTCGAACCAGCGGGACGAGACGCCGTCGACGGTGGCCAGGTCGGAGCCGCAGATCCCCGCCAGCCGGGGCCGCAGCCGTAGCCAGCCCGGCCCCGGCAGGGGCGGCGGTGGCACGTCGACGAGGCGGAGGGGCCCGACCCGGGCACCCTGCCCCGGGGTCACCCGCCCCGCCACCCGGGCGGCGGCGAAGCGGGGGAGGGAGCGCTCGAAGCGCAGGGCCTTCACCGGGGCGCCGGGGCCCGGGTGGGGGCCCCGGTCCGCGGGGCGATGGCCAGGAGCGGCCGGGCGCCGCCGGGGGCCCGGTCCCACTGCTCGACCAGCCACCCCCGCGTCCGGGCGATGGCCGAGAGCCGGGTCTCGGGGTTGACCGCCACCGGGAAGCCGACCACCTCGAGCATGGGGAGGTCGCTGGCCGAGTCGGCGTAGGCCACCGCCTCCTCCAGGTGGAGCCCCTCGGCGGCGGCGTAGTCGGCCAGCTCCTGGGCCCGGGCCTCGCCGGTGGGGGGCGCCTTGGTGAGCTCCCCGGTGTAGGCCTCCCCGGCCACGCCCATCCGGGCGCAGACGATGTCGTCGAAGAGGGGGCGGAGGGTCCGGTCGACCACCACGTCGAGGGCGCCGGTGATGAGGATGGTGCGGTGGCCGAGCTGGCGGTGCCGGCGGACGCGGCGGATGCCGGCGGGGAACGACTTGGCCAGGATGAGGTGGCTCAGCATCTCCACGGCGTCCTCGTCGAGCTGGGCCACCGGGGCCCCCTCGAAGCGGCGGTAGAAGTGGCGCAGGAAGTCGCCCCGGTCCTTGCGGTCGAGGGCCAGCAACGAGGGCGCCTCGGCCAGTGTCCTGGCGACCAGGCGGGCCCTGTCGCCGTCCGCCAGGCGGCGGGTGGCCAGCCAGGCGAAGGACTCCACCACGTTGGAGGCGATGAGGGTGTTCTCCAGGTCGAAGGCGGCCAGGTGGCGGTCGGGCGAGAGGACCTGGGCCCGGAGGCGCTCGGTGCGGCTGGGGCCGGTGCGAGAGCCGGCGGCGGTCTTGACCCGGGCCTGGCGGACCACCGAGGGGAGGTGGACGTCACGCACGTAGGTGTCCCAGTCGATCACCTCCGGGTCGAAGCAGAACGCCTCCCGGTCAGCCGGGCCCAGGGAGGACCACCGCTCGAGCAGCCGGTCCACCGAGAACTGGGCCTCGCTCTCGGCGTAGGCGCCGTACAGCTCCACGTAGCCGAGCGCTCGCTCGGCGTCGGCCCGCCTCTCCGCCAGCCGGGCCGACCACCGGGCCCGGCTGCCCCGGAGGGGCAGCGCCGCCAGGGCCCGCTCGGCCCGGTCCAACAGCTTGACCCCCCGCTCGAGCTGGCCCTGGACCCGACCCCGGCCCGGGAAGGACCACTCGGGGACCACGATGGGCTGGTCCCGGTCGTCGTAGAGGGGGTGCTCCCCGAACCATCCCTGGACCAGGTCCACCAGCTGGCGGTAGCGGAGGGGGTTGGTGGAACCCGACGCCACCTGGACCACCTGGGGCTCGCCCCCCGCCCCCCGGGCGGCGGCGTCGAGGACCGCCGCCACCACCAGGTCGACCGGGATGACGTCGACGACCCCCTCGGGGATCCCGGGGAACTCCTTCAACAGGCCCCGGGCGTAGCTGATGATGACCGGCTCGGCCATCCGGAAGCCCCGGATCCAGCCCGGGTGGGGCCGGGCCAGGGCCGACTCGATTATCGAGGGCCGCACGATCGTCACCGGGAGGTCCCCCCGGGTCTCCAGCAGGGCCTGCTCACCCAGGGCCTTGGTGTAGGCGTAGGCGTCGGGCCACCCCAGTGACCGGGCCCGGGCCCGGCCGGCCACGACCAGCTCGTCGTCGACCCAGGCCGCTCGCAGCCGCTCGGCCCTCGACGCCAGCAGCGGGGCGCCGGCGGCGCCGAGCTCGGCGCGGGCCTCCTTGCGGAAGCGGGCCAGCCGGGCGGGCGTGCGGCTGGCGGCGTCGAGGTCGGTGCGGGCCCGGCGGGCGGCGTCGACCTCGGCCCGCCAGTGCACCTGGGCGGCGAAGGGCAGGTCGGAGACCACCACCTCGGGAGCACGCCCCCGGCGGTTGCCGGCCACGTAGCAGGTGGAGACGGCCACCAGGTGGGCGTGGACGCCCACCTGGTGGAGCACGGCGGCGATGCGGGCCGGGCCCAGCAGGTTGACCTCCACGGCCACGTCGAGGGGGGAGTCGAACGCAACCGACGCCGCGGCGTGGACCACGGTGTCGCAGGAGGCGAGGGCGTCCCGGCCCCGGTCGTCGAGGGCGAGCCCGTCCCGCCCGATGTCACCGGCCACCACGGTGACCCGCCGGGCCGTCTCGGTGTCGAAGCCGGCGCCCAACCGGCGGCGGAGGCGGTCGAAGGCGTCGTTGCGCAGGACCTCCCGCTGGACCCGCTGCTGGGCCGTCGACCGTCGGCCGGGGCGCACCACCAGGACCAGCTCGCACCCCGGCACCGATCCCAGGAGGCGCTCGGTCACGGCGGTGCCGAGGAAGCCGGTGGCACCGGTCACCAGCAGGCGGCGCCCGGCCAGGGCGTCAGCGATCACGCGGTCTGTCTACCATCTGGTAAGGCATTCGTCTACCATCTGGTAGGTGGCGACGCCGACGACCCGGGACCGCATCGTCGACGCCGCCCTGGTCTCCTTCGCCGCCCGTGGCTACGAGGCCACCTCCCTCGACACCCTGGGGGCGGCCCTGGGGGTGCGCAAGCAGACCGTCCTCCACCACTTCGGCTCCAAGGAGGGCCTGCTCGACGCCGTGGTCGAGCGCAGCGCCGACGAGCTGGCCGAGGCGTTCGAGGGAGCGGTGGCCAAGGCCGGGCCCGGCTTCGCCAAGGTGGAGGCGCTGGTGCGGGCCGCGTTCCGCCTGGCTGCCCGCCGTCCCGAGCTGCTGGGCCTGTTCCGGGAGGTGAGCCGGCTCGGACCACCGGCCACCGGCCGCCTGACCGAGGCGCTCGACCCGCTGGTGGACCGGGCTCGGGAGTTCCTGGAGGCGGAGGTGGCGGCGGGGGCCATGCGGCCCCACGAGCCCCGACTGCTGCTCCTGTCCGCCTACTCCCAGGTGATCGGCGTGGCCACCGAGGCCGAGGTGCGCCGGGCCACCGGGGTGCCGGCCGGAGCCCGGCTGCTGGTGCGCCGCCAGCAGGAGCTGCTCGCGTTCCTGCGGTCGGCCCTGCTGCCCCCGGGGCCCTAGTGGGCGCCTGGCAGCCCCTGGCGGGCCCTGGCGGGCCCTCTGGGCGGCGGGCCGGAGGCACTACCCTGGTGGCCGTGGCCCCCCACCCGATCCGCCTGGTCGGCGACCCGGTCCTGCGGCAACGGGCCGTCGAGGTGACCGACATCGACGCCAAGCTGGCTCGCCTGGCCCACGACATGATCACCACCATGCACCAGGCGCCCGGCGTGGGCCTGGCCGCCCCCCAGGTGGGCGTGCAGCGGCGGCTGTTCGTCTACGACCTCCAGGACGGCCAGGGCGCCAAGGTGGTAGTGAACCCGGTCATCATCGAGGCGACGGGGGAGTGGGTCTACGAGGAGGGTTGCCTGTCGGTCCCCGGCCTGGCGTGGGAGATCGCCCGACCGGCCCAGGTGCACCTGGTCGGGCAGGACCTCGACGGCGAGGAGATCTCGGTGCAGGCCAGCGAGCTGGCGGCCCGGGTCTTCCTCCACGAGGTGGACCACCTGGACGGAGTGCTGCTGGTGGACCTCCTGGGACCCGAACAGCGCCGGGAGGCCAGGCGGGCCCTGCGGGAGCGCCTGCTGGCCGCCAGCGCCAACGGGGGCGAGCCACGGCCCCGCTTGCGCCTGCCCGTCGGGGACTGGGGCCGGGACCGACCCTGACGCGGCCTCGACGCCTGGTCTACCTGGGCAGCCCCGAGGCTGCCGTCCCCCCGTTGCGGGCGTTGGTGGGCGCCGGCTTCGAGGTGGCCCTGGTGGTCTCCCAACCGGACCGGCGGCGGGGTCGGGGTGGTGGCCTGCGACCCACGCCAGTCAAGGCCGCGGCCCTGGCGTTGGGGCTCGCCGTCAGCGACCAGGTGGGCGACGTGGTGGGGTCGGGCGCCGACCTCGGGGTGGTGGTTGCCTACGGGCGCCTGGTCCGCCCCCCGGTGCTGGCGGCCGTGCCCATGGTGAACGTGCACTTCTCCCTGCTCCCCCGCTGGCGGGGCGCGGCGCCGGTGGAGCGGGCCATCCTCGCCGGTGACGCCGAGACCGGGGTCTGCCTCATGGCCCTGGAGGCGGGCCTCGACACCGGTCCCGTGCACGACCGCCGCCGGCTGGCCATCGGGCCCGAGGAGACCGCCGACGAGCTGCGAGGCCGTCTGGTCGAGCTGGCCACCGAGCTGCTCGTGACCGCGCTCGACGCCGGCCTGCCCGAGCCCCACCCCCAGGAGGGGGAGGTGACCTACGCGGCTAAGCTGGAGCGCGCCGAGCTGGCTCTGGACTGGAACCGGCCCGCCGCCGAGCTGCACCGGGTGGTGCGGGTGGGCGGGGCGTGGACGACCGTGGGGGACCGCCGCCTCAAGGTCCACCGGGCCCGGCTGGCGGGCGGGGCGCCCGGGAGCGCCACCGCCCCCCCGCCGGGCGTCGTGGAGGGGACGGTGGTGGGCACCGGCGCCGGCGCCCTGGAGCTGGTGACGGTGCAGCCCGAGGGCCGGTCGGTCCAGGGGGCGGCGGCGTGGCTGCGGGGCGCCCGCCTGGCGCCAGGCCAGCGCCTGGGGGGATGAGCGCCGCTCCCGGTAGGGTTGCGTCGGCCATGGTGGCCCCCGACGCCGACACCAGCCGCCTCCGCGCCAAGGTCCTGACCGTCTCCGACGGGGTCGTGGCCGGCACCCGCCACGACCGCTCGGGGGCCGCCCTGGCGGAGCGGCTGGCCCGGGAGGGCTTCGCCGTCGTCGACCGGCGGGCGGTGGCCGACGGCGTCGAGCCCGTGTCGGCCGCCCTGGCCGAGGCGTGCGCCGGCTTCGCCGGGCTGGTCGTCACCACCGGGGGGACCGGGTTCGGCCCCCGGGACCGCACCCCCGAGGGCACGGCGGCGGTGCTGGACCGCCAGGCGCCGGGGCTGGCGGAGGCCATGCGCCTGGCCAACCCCCTGGGCCGGCTGTCACGGGGGGTGGCCGGCACGGCGGGGGAGGCCCTGGTCCTCAACACCCCGGGCTCGACGGCGGGGGCGCTGGAGTGCCTGGAGGCGGTCCTCGACGTGGTTCCCCACGCCCTCCGGCTGCTGGCCGGGCACCCGACCGCCCACTGATCCGGTGGACGACGCCGTGGCCATGGGTCGGGCGCTGGCGCTGGCAGCCGGCGTGCGGGCCGCCACCTCGCCCAACCCCTGGGTGGGTTGCGTCGTGGCGGGGGAGGACGGCTCGGTGTTCGAAGGGGTGACGGCGCCCCCCGGCGGCCCTCACGCCGAGGCCGCCGCCCTGGCCGCAGCCGGGGCCGCGGCCCGGGGTGCCACCCTGTGGTCCACCCTCGAGCCCTGCGCCCGCCACGGGCGCACGCCGCCCTGCGCCGACGCCATCGTGGCGGCCGGGGTGCGGCGGGTGGTTGTCGGGATCGTCGATCCCGACCCCGCCAACCGGGGTCGGGGCATCGCCCGGCTGCGTGAGGGGGGAGTGGAGGTCACCGTCGGCGTGGCCGCCGACCAGGTGGTGGGCCAGCTCGCCCCCTACCTCGCCCACCGCCGCACCGGGCGGCCCTGGGTCGTGCTCAAGCTGGCCGCCTCCCTCGACGGCCGTACCGCCGCCCCCGACGGCAGCTCCCGCTGGCTCACCGGCGAGGAGGCCCGGGCCGACGCCCACCGCCTGCGGGCCGAGAGCGACGCGGTGATCGTGGGCGCGGGGACGGTGCGCGCCGACGATCCCGAGCTCACCGCCCGCCACGGCGGTCGCGACCCGCTCCGGGTGGTGCTGGGCCGGGCCCCCGGCCAGGCCCGGGTCCACCCCGCCCTCGAGCGCCAGGGGGACCTGGGGGCGATCCTCGACGAGCTGGGACGGCGGCAGGTGCTCCAGGCCCTGGTGGAGGGGGGTGCCACGGTGGCCGGTGCCTTCCACCGGGCCGGCCTGGTCGATCGCTACGTCCTGTACCTGGCCCCCAAGCTGCTGGGCGGCGACGACGGGCGCGGCCTGTTCGCCGGCCCGGGGGCAACGACGATGGCCGAGGTGTGGACCGGCGAGATCACCTCGGTGACCCGTCTCGGGCCCGACCTGCGGGTCGAGGTGGCCCCGAGACGACCGGAACCGTGGGCGGAGAGGGGAGAATAGGGACGTGTTCACCGGGATCGTCGAGGAGCTAGGCCTGGTCGTGGCCGGGGGGGTTGGGCGGCTGCGCGTCGCCGCCTCGGCTGTGCTGGCCGGCGTGGAGGTGGGAGACTCTCTCGCCGTGGACGGCTGCTGCCTGACCGTGGTGGCGCGGGGCGAGGACTGGTGGGAGGCCGACCTGAGCGAGGAGACCCGGCACCGCACCACCCTGGGCCGGCTCAGGCCCGGGACCCCGGTCAACCTGGAGCGGCCGCTGCGACTGGACGGCCGCCTGGGTGGGCACCTGGTTCAGGGCCACGTCGACGGTGTGGGGGAGGTCCGGGCGCCGGCACCGTCGTTGGCGGTGCGCCTGGCCCCCGAGCTGGCCCGCTACATCGCCGCCAGGGGCTCGGTGGCCGTCGACGGGGTGAGCCTCACGGTCACCGCCGTCGGCGCCGACGGCTTCGCCGCCGCCGTGATCCCCCACACCGCCGCGGTCACCACCCTGGGGCGCAAGGGGCCGGGCGAGGGGGTGAACGTCGAGGTCGACGTGCTGGCCAGGTACGCCGAGCGCCTCCTCGTCGGCGGGGGCGCGACCGGCCGGACCGAGGGGCCGGGATGACCGCCCCCGGGCCCCGCCCCCGGTTCTCGTCCATCCCCGACGCCGTCGCTGCCGTGGGTCGGGGCGAGATCGTGGTCGTCGTCGACGACGAGGACCGCGAGAACGAGGGCGACCTGGTCATGGCGGCCGAGTTCGCCACCCCCGAGAAGATCGCCTTCTTCGTGCGCCACACCTCGGGCGTGATCTGCATGCCGATGACCGGCGAGCGCCTCGACCAGCTGCGGCTCCCCCTCATGGTGAGCGACAACACCGAGCGCCACAGCACCGCCTTCACCGTCTCGGCCGACTACCGCCACGACACCACCACCGGCATCTCCGCCGCCGACCGGGCCGCCACCATCCAGGCCCTGATCGACCCCGCCACCCGTCCCGAGGACCTGGCCCGTCCCGGCCACATGTTCCCGCTGCGCTACAGGAAAGGGGGTGTGCTCAAGCGGGCCGGCCACACCGAGGCTGCCGTCGACCTGGCCCGCATGGCCGGCCTCTACCCCGCCGGGGTCCTGTGCGAGATCTTCAACGCCGACGGGACCGTGGCCCGGGTCCCCGACCTGGTGGCGTTCTGCTCCCGCCACGACCTGCTCATGATCTCCATCGCCGACCTGGTCCGGTACCGGCGCCAGGAGGAGAAGCTGGTGCGGCGGGTGGCCGAGGCCCGCATCCCCACCGAGTGGGGTGACTTCACGTGCTACGCCTACCAGTCGGTCCTCGACGCCGAGCACCACCTGGCCCTGGTGAAGGGGGCGGTGCAGGGACAGGACAACGTGCTGGTGAGGGTGCACAGCGAGTGCCTGACCGGCGACGTGTTCGGCTCGTTGCGCTGCGACTGCGGGCTGCAGCTGGACGCCGCCTTGCAGCGGGTGGCCGAGGCCGGGCTCGGCGTCATCGTCTACCTGCGCGGCCATGAGGGCCGGGGCATCGGCATCACCCACAAGCTGCGGGCCTACCGCCTCCAGGACCAGGGCCGTGACACCGTCGACGCCAACCTCGACCTGGGCCTGCCCGTGGACAGCCGTGAGTACGGCATCGGGGCCCAGATCCTCGTCGACCTGGGCATCACCACCATGCGGTACATGACCAACAACCCGGCCAAGTACGGTGGCCTGGCCGGCTACGGCCTGAAGATCGTCGAACGGGTGCCGCTCGAGTCCAGCCCCAACCCCGAGAACATCGCCTACCTGCGCACCAAGCGGGAGCGCCTGGGCCACCTGCTCGAGGGCCTGGACCGGCCCGGGCCCCTGCAGAGGAGCGTCGACCCGTGACCGCCTACTCCGGTGAGCTGCGGGGCGACGGCATGCGGATCGCCATCGCCTGCAGCCGTTTCAACGACCTGGTGACCGAGCGGCTCCTGGCCGGGGCCCGCGACGGCCTCCGCCGCCACGGGGTGGACGAGTCGTCGGTGACCGTGGCCTGGGCACCGGGGGCCTGGGAGCTCCCGCTGGTGGCAGGGCGCCTGGCGGCCTCGGGGGAGCACGACGCGGTGATAGCCGTGGGTGCGGTGATCCGAGGCGCCACCGGTCACTACGACCACGTCGCCGGCCAGTGCGCGGCGGGGCTCCAGAGGGCGTCCCTCGACACCGGTGTGCCGATCGCCTTCTGTGTCCTCACCACCGAGTCGGTCGACCAGGCGCTCGAGCGGGCCGGCGGCAAGGCCGGGAACAAGGGCTACGCGGCGGCGGAGTCGGCCATCGAGATGGCCGACCTGTGTCGCCAGCTCCCCAAGGGCCCCGGTGGCCCGGTGCCCCGAGCCGGCGGAGCGGAGGCGTAGTGCTGCGCCTGGTGCTCCCGAAGGGCTCTCTCGAGCGGGCCACCCTCGAGCTCTTCGCCGCCGCCGACCTGCCCGTGACCCGCGGCTCGGAGGCCGCCTACCAGGCGAGCATCGCCGATCCCCGCGTGGGCGAGGTCCGCATCCTGCGGCCCCAGGAGATCCCCACCTACGTGGCCGAGGGCCTCTTCGACCTCGGGGTCACGGGACGGGACTGGATCGAGGAGACCGCCAGCGACGTGGTCTCCCTCGGCGAGCTCCGGTACTCCAAGGCCACCGCCAGGCCCATCCGGGTGGTGCTGGCCGTGGCCGAGGGCGCCCGCTGGCGGCGGGTCGGTGAGCTGCCCCCGGGCGTCCGGGTCTCGACCGAGTACCCCGAGCTGACCCGGCGCTTCCTGGCCAAGCACGGCGTGGACGCCCGGGTCCGGCTCTCCCACGGGGCCACCGAGGCCAAGATCCCCGACATCGCCGACGCCGTCGTCGAGATCACCGAGACCGGCCAGGCCCTGCGGGCGGCCGGCCTCCGGGTCCTCGAGACCATCCTGGTCTCCTACACCGAGCTCATAGCCAACCCCGCCGCCTACGACCGGCCGGCCCTGCGCCACTCCATGAACCAGCTCCACACGCTCCTCCAGGGCGCCCTCGAGGCCAGGGGGAAGGTGCTGGTCAAGCTGAACGTGGGTGGGGACCAGCTGGACGCGGTGATCGCGCTCCTCCCCTCGCTGCGCTCCCCCACGGTGGCCAAGCTGTTCGGCGAGGACGGCTACGCGGTGGAGTCGGTGGTCCCCACCGCCGAGATCAACACGCTCATACCCGCCCTCAAGGACGCCGGCGCCGCCGACATCATCGAGCTGCCGCTGTCCAAGATCGTCCACTGATTCCGTGTCCGGCCGGGGCCAGGTGGTGTCGTTCGACCACGACAAGGGCTACGGCACCGTTCGGGGGGAGGACGGGCGGGAGCGCTTCTTCCACTGCACGGCCATCGCCGGGGGGGGCCGCGCCATCGAGGTCGGGACCGCCGTCACCTGGGTGGTCGTGGCCGGCCACCGCGGCCGGTGGGAGGCGGCCGCCGTCACCCCTGCCCCCCTCTGACGGCGCCTCACCGCCGGGTTGCCCCGCCTTTGTGGTGCGCTCACCCTGCGCAGCAGGCTGTTGCGCGCGCGCAAAGGGTCGGGGCGGCCCCGAGAGGCTCAGCCCGGCTGGGGGGCGGACGCGCCCGCTAGCTGGACGTAGGCCATCCGGGCCTGGGCCAGACCGTCCGCCAACCCCTGCTCCTCGTCACCGAGGCGACCCTTCAGGCCCTCCACCAGGGCGGCCATGGCGTCGATGGCCAGCCGGGCCTGCTCGAGGCTGGGCGGGCGCTGGTCGAGGTGGATGGCCGCCAGCTGGAACAGCCCCACGGCGTGGTTGGCGACCACGACCGAGGCCGGCGTCCGGGCGACCTCCTCCTGCATGGCGCTCAGCTGGGCCTCGAGCTCGGTCTGCTGCTCGGGGTCGAGACCACCGCGCCCCGGCTCCCCCTGGGCCGCCTCCCGGGTGCGTCGGGGAGGCGGCGGCGGCGGCTCCTGGTCGTGGTCGCGGACGGGGTGCTCGCCACCTGGTGTCCAGATCGAGCTCATGGGTGTACCCTAGCGGGACAACCAGATCGGGAAAGCGGGCCCGCTCCGTGCCGGGGGCGCCCCACCCGGCCACCGAGGCGGTGCAGGAGCGTCCCGGTGTGTGTCGGGTCCTCCATGCCGCCACGTCGAGAGATGGTGCGGCGGGGCGGGTTCCTGACCTGACGCCGGCCCTCGGCACGCCAGCCGCCGGTCAGCAGCGCCGAGGACCAACCCGCACCGAGGAGGATGCCCGATAGCCACACCCGCCACCAACGAGCCTCGCATCAACGACGGGATCCGGGCCCGGGAGGTGCGGTTGGTCTCCACCGACGGCAGCCAGATCGGGATCAAGCCGTTGCCCGAGGCGCTCAGGATCGCCCGGAACCTCGATCTCGACCTGGTCGAGGTGGCACCCCAGGCCAACCCGCCGGTGTGCCGGATCATGGACTACGGCAAGTACAAGTACGAGGCGGCCCAGAAGGCCAAGGAGTCCCGCCGCAAGGCCACCCAGGTCTCGGTCAAGGAGATGAAGTACCGGGTGAAGATCGGCAAGGGCGACTTCGAGACGAAGACCAAGAAGGTGGAGAAGTTCCTCGACGAGGGCCACAAGGTGAAGCTCACGATCATGTTCAGGGGGCGGGAGGTCCACCACCCCGAGCTGGGCATGGACATCCTCGACTCGGTGGCCGGCCGCATCGCCGACCGGGCCAGGATCGAGGCCGCCCCCCGCCTCGACGGCCGGAACATGACCATGGTGCTGGCGCCCGACAAGCGGGTGAGGCGTCAGGGCCGCGGGAGCGACGGGCGCAACGACGGGCGCAGCGGCGACGATCATAGGGAACCCTGAGGACCAGGTCGGACGGACGGAGCGACGATGCCGAAGATGAAGACACACCGGGGCGCGGCCAAGCGGTTCAAGGTGACGGGTTCGGGCAAGGTCATGCGCCGGAAGGCCTTCAAGAACCACATCCTGGAGAAGAAGCCGTCGCGGCGGACGCGCCGCCTCGGCCGTCCCTCCCAGGTCACCGGCGGTGACCTGGCCCGCGTCAACACGCTGCTGGGCCGCTGAGGGCCGGAGCCCCGGCATCCCACCACCACCCGAAGGGAGCCACGATGGCAAGGGTCAAGCGGGCCGTCCACGCCAAGAAGCGTCGCCGCGCCGTCCTCGACCAGGCGCGGGGCTACTACGGCAGCAAGAGCCGCTCCCACCGGGCCGCCAACGAGCAGGTCATGCACTCCCTGCGCTACGCGTACCGCGACCGGCGGGCTCGCAAGGGCGACTTCCGCCGGTTGTGGATACAGCGGATCAACGCCGCTGCCCGCCAGAACGGCATGAGCTACAGCCGGTTCATCGATGGCCTGCGCCGGGCCGAGGTGGATGTGGACCGCAAGGTCCTGGCCGACCTCGCCGTCTCCGACCCCCCCGCCTTCGCGGCCCTGGTCGAGGTGTCGGTGCGGGGCGCGGACGACCGCACGCCCTAGGGAGCGCCACGGGCGTGGGCCGGTGACGGCCGAGGGTCTGGGGCTCGGGCACCAGAAGGTCAAGCGGTTGCGCCTGCTGGTCCGCCGGCGCCGCCTGCGAGCCGGGCAGCGGGCGTTCGTGATAGAGGGCCCCAACCTGATCGCCGAGGCTCTGGCCGCCGGCATCGCGGTGGAGTCGGTCTTCGTCGCCCCCGGGGGCGAGGCGGAACCGGTCCTGGCCCAGGCCCTGGCCTCGGGCGCCCGGGTCCACCGCCTGGGCGGCGGGGTCCTGGAGAGGGTGGCGGGGACGGTGACCCCCCAACCGGTCATAGCCGTGGCCCGCTGGTGCGACGTCGCCCTGGCCGACGTGCGCGACCCCACGTTGGTGGTGGTCTGCGCCGAGGTACGTGATCCCGGCAACGCCGGGACGGTGCTCCGCAGCGCCGAGGCGGCCGGGGCGGATGCGGTCGTGTTCTGCGACGGCTCGGTCGACGTCTTCAACCCCAAGTGCGTCCGCGCCTCGGCCGGCTCGCTGTTCCACGTGCCCGTCGTCGCCGGTGGCGACGGGAGGGTCGTCCTCGAGGAGGTGGGCCGCCGGGGGCTGCGCCGGCTGGCCACGGTGGCCGCCGCCGGCGCCCCGTACGACCAGGTCGACCTCACCGTGCCGGTGGCCGTGGTGGTCGGCAACGAGGCCCACGGCCTGCCCGACGGCCTCCGCCCCGGGCTCGACGGCGAGCTGACCATCCCCATGGCGGGCCGCACCCAGTCCCTCAACGTGGGGATGGCCGCGGCGGTGATCTGCTTCGAGGCCCAGCGCCAGCGCCGTGCCGGACCCGGCTGGGCGACCCGCCCCCGCGCCCCGTACCCTGAGCCGGCATGGCCACCTCGGGCGACGCCACCCCAGACCCCGCCGCAGTGACGGCCGCTGTCGGAGAGCTGGAGGAGGATGCCCGCGCCCGCATCGCCACGTCGGCGACGCTCGACCAGCTGCGGGCGGCCGAGGCCGAGGTGCTGGGCCGGAGGTCGGGCCTGACGTCGCTGCGGTCCCGTCTCGCCGCGCTGGCCGGGCCCGACCGCCGGGAGGCAGGGCGGGTGCTCAACGACGCCCGGTCGCGCCTCGAGGCCGCAGTCGCCGGCCGCCGGGACGAGCTGGCCCGGGCCGAGCGGCGGGACCGCCTCGAGCGGGAGCGCCTGGACCTGACCGAGGTGACCACCGCCGCCCGCCGGGGCCACCTCCACGTGGTCACCCAGGCCCGGGACAGGCTGGAGGACACCTTCGTGGGCATGGGCTACTCGGTGGCCGACGGGCCTGAGGTGGAGACCGACTGGTACAACTTCGAGGCCCTCAACTTCCCCCCCGGCCACCCGGCCCGCAACATGTTCGACACGCTCTACGTGGAGTGGGGCCCGGCGGAGTCGACGGTGCTGCGCACCCACACCTCCCCCGTGCAGATCCGGGTGATGGAGGCCAGCCCGCCGCCGATCCGCTCGGTCATGCCCGGACGGGTGTACCGCCGGGACACCACCGACGCCAGCCACCTCCCCAACTTCCACCAGATAGAGGGCCTGGTCGTCGACCGGGGCATAACCTTCGCCGACCTGGCCGGGACCATCGAGGCCTTCACCGAGGCCTACTTCGGCGCCGGCATCGGGTCCCGGCTCCGGCCGTCGTTCTTCCCCTTCACCGAGCCCTCGGCCGAGTTCGACATCACCTGCGTGGTGTGCGCCGGCCGGGGCTGTCGGACCTGCTCCCGCACCGGCTGGCTGGAGCTGGGCGGCTGCGGCATGGTCCACCCCGGCGTGTTCCGGGCCGTGGGCTACGACCCCGAGGAGTGGACCGGCTTCGCCTTCGGCTTCGGCATCGACCGCCTGGCCATGATGCGCCACGGCATCGACGACATCCGCGAGCTGGTCTCCAACGACCTGCGCTTCCTGGAGCAGTTCTGACCCGATGCGGGTCCCCCTGTCCTGGCTCCGTGAGCTGACGCCCGTCGACCTCCCCGTCGAGGAGCTGGTCGCCCTCCTGGACGAGCTGGGCCTGGCGGTGGAGTCGGCCGTGCCCGTCGGTGACGATCTCGACGGAGTGGTGGTGGCCAGGGTCCTCGAGATCGCCGCCATCCCCGGCGCCGACCGCATCCGCGCCGTCGTGGTCGAGGCCGGGGGCCGACCGGTCCCGGTGGTGTGCGGGGCGTCGAACTTCGCCGTCGGCGACCTGGTACCGCTGGCGCCGGCGGGGGCCACCCTGCCCGGCGGCCACACCATCGCCGCCCGCCGCATCAAGGAGGCCCCCTCCGAGGGCATGCTCTGCGCCCCCGACGAGCTGGGCCTCCCCGGCGGCCACGAGGGCATCCTGGTGCTGCCCGCCGACCGCCGGCCCGGAGAGCCGGTGGCCCCTGCCCTGGGGCTGGGCCCCGACGTGGTCCTGGAGCTGGAGGTCAACGCCAACCGGCCCGACGCCATGGCGGTGGCCGGGGTGGCCCGGGACGTGGCCGCCCGCCTGGGGCTGCCCCTCACCCTGCCCGACCCCCCCGCCCTCCCCGGCCCGGGCACCACGGCGGCGCCGGCCACCGTGGAGGTGGACGATCCCGCCCGGTGCGGGCGCTTCGTCGCCCAGGCTCTCGGAGGCGTGGTGGTGGGGCCGTCACCGCCGTGGCTGGCCGCCCGACTGGCCCTGGCCGGCATGCGGCCCATCAACAACGTGGTGGATGCCTCGAACTACGTGATGCTGGAGCTGGGGCAGCCCAACCACCCCTATGACCTGGGGCGCCTGCCCGGCCGGGGCCTGCGGGTGCGGCGGGGGCGACCGGGGGAGAGGCTCGTCACCCTGGACCAGGTGGAGCGTCGCCTGGGTCCCGAGGACCTCCTGATCTGTGACGCCGAGGACGACCCCGTGGGCATCGCCGGGGTGATGGGAGGGTCGTCGGCGGAGATCTCCCCCGCCACGACCGAGGTCCTGCTGGAGGCGGCCTGGTTCGAGCCCCTGGCCGTGGCCCGCACGGCCAAGCGCCTCAACCTGCGCACCGAGGCGTCGGCCCGCTTCGAGCGGGGGTGCGACCCCGAGGTGATCGAGCTGGCCGTGCGCCGGTTCTGCCAGCTGCTGGCCCCGGCCGGCGCCGTCCCCGCCACCGGCACGGTCGACGTCCGGGGGAACCTGCCCGGGCCCCGGGTGGTCGGGCTGCGCACGGCCCGGGTCAACGCCGTGCTGGGGACCGAGCTCAGCGACGAGCAGGTCGTCGGCTACCTCCGCCCGCTGGGGTTCGCCACCGTGGCCACCGCCCCCGGCGCCCACGACGTCACCGTCCCCACCTGGCGGCCCGACAGCTCGGCCGAGATCGACGTCATCGAGGAGGTGGCCCGCCTCCACGGCTACAGCGCCATCCCGAGGACCGTGCCCCCCTCGACCCGGCCGGGGGGGCTCACCCACTACCAGCGGGACCGGCGCCTGGTGCGGCAGGTCCTGGCCGGGGCCGGCGCCCACGAGGCGTGGTCGTCCACCTTCGTGGCCCCCGCCGACCTCACCCGCCTGGGGCTCGACCCCTCCCGGGCGGTGGCGGTGGCCAACCCCGTGGCGGCCGACGAGTCCCTGCTGCGGCCCTCCCTCCTCCCCGGCCTGGTGGGGGCGGTGGCTTCCAACGCCCACCACCGCGTCACCGGGGTGGCCCTCTTCGAGATCGGCCACGTCTTCCACCGGGTGGAGCCCTCGGCCCCGCTGCCGGGCGAGCGCGAGGTGCTGGGCGTGGCCCTCGCCGGTGAGGACGCCCGGTCCGCCCAGCGGGTGTGGCAGCTCCTGGTCGACGGGCTGCTGCTGCCCGGGGCCGGCGTGCGGGCGGCCACCGCGCCCGGCCTCCACCCCACCCGCACGGCCGAGGTGGTGGCCGGGGGCGAGGTGGTCGGCGTGGTGGGCGAGGTGGACCCCGACGCCCTCGACCGGTCCGGTGTGGAGGAGCGGGTGGCGTGGCTGGAGGTGGACCTGGCCCGGCTGCTGGGGGCGCCCCACGGCGAGCCGGCCTACCGACCCGTCAGCCGCTACCCCTCGAGCGACCTCGACCTGGCGTTCGAGGTCGACGAGTCGACGCCCGCCGGAGAGGTGGCGCGGACCCTCGGACAGGCCGGCGGCGACCTGGTCCACGCCGTCCGCCTCTTCGACGTGTACCGGGGCGACCAGGTCGGGCCGGGCCGGCGGAGCCTGGCCTATCGGGTGCGCCTCCAGGCCGACGACCACACGCTCGCTGACGAGGAGGTGGCGGACGCCCGCCGGCGGCTGATCGAGGCGGTGGAGGCCGCCCATCCGGCCCGGCTGCGGGGGTGACGCCGTCTTGCATACTAATGCATAGCGGCGTATGATGACCACGTGCACCGAGTGGGGATCGTCGGAGCCTCGGGCTACGTGGGAGCCGAGCTGTTGCGCCTGTGCGCCGCCCACCCTGGCTTCGAGCTGGCCTGGGCCACGGCGGGGGCCCACGCCGGTGCGGCGGTGGCCGACCTGCACCCCCACCTGGCCGCCGCCCTCCCCGAGCTGGTGCTGGCGGGCTACCAGCCGGAGCTGGTCGAGGGGATCGACCTGGTGTTCTTCGCCCTGCCCCACGGCACCAGCTCCACCCTGGTTCCCGAGGTGCGGGACCGGGGCCCGGTGGTGGTGGACCTGGCCGCCGACTTCCGCCTGGCCGACCCGGCCCTGTACCCGAGGTGGTACGGCGAGGAGCACCCCGCCCCCGACCTCCTGGGCCAGTTCGCCTGCGGGCTGCCCGAGCTGTTCCGGTCAGAGCTGGCCGGTGCCACCGCCGTCGCCGTGCCCGGCTGCTACCCGACGGCGGCGGCGCTGGCCCTGGCACCCCTGCTGCGGGCCGGGGTGATCGAGCCGGCGGGAGTGGTCGTCGACGCCGCCAGCGGCGTCTCGGGGGCCGGGCGGGCGCCCAAGGCCACCACCACCTTCTGCGCCGTCGACGAGGACTTCCGGGCCTACGGGCTCCTCGACCACCGCCACACCCCCGAGATCGAGCAGGCCACGGGGGCGCAGGTCCTCTTCACCCCCCACCTGGCCCCCATGACCCGGGGCATCCTCGCCACCTGCTACGCCCGCCCCGCCGCCACGACGTCCACCGGCGAGCTGCTCGACCTGCTGGCGGGCGCGTACGGAGGCGAGCGGTTCGTCGTGGTGACCGAGGGACCGCCGTCGACCAGGGCCACCGCCGGCTCCAACTGCGCCCACCTGACCGCCCGCCACGACCATCGCACCGGCTGGGTGCTGGTCCTGTGCGCCCTCGACAACCTGGTGAAGGGCGCCGCCGGCCAGGCGGTGCAGTGCGCCAACGTGGCCCTGGGCGTCGACGAGGGCGCCGGCCTGCCCGTGGCCGGGCTGGCCCCCTGAGCCGGTGGGCACCGGGATCACCGCACCGGCGGGGTTCCTGGCCGCCGGCGTGGCGTGCGGGCTCAAGCCGTCCGGCCAGCCCGACCTGGCCCTGGTGGCCACCGCCGGTGCCCGGCCGGCGACCGCCGCCGGGGTGTTCACCACCAACCGCGCCGCCGCCGCCCCGGTGGTCGTGAGCCGGGCCCACCTGGCCGCCACCGGAGGCCGGGCGGCGGCGATCCTGCTCAACAGCGGCAACGCCAACGCCGGGACCGGTGCCGGCGGCCGGGCCGCCGCCGAGCGGAGCGCTGCCCTGGTGGCGGCCGAGCTGGGCTGGGGGGCCGAGGAGGTGCTGGTGTGCTCCACCGGGGCGATCGGGATCCCCCTCCCTCCCGGTCCCCTGGCGTCGGGGGTGGCCGCCGCCGCCGCCGCCCTGGCCGCCGACGGCGGGGAGGCGGCGGCCGAGGCCATCCGCACCACCGACACCGTCCGCAAGGAGGTGGCCGTCCCCGGGCCCGGCTTCGTGGTGGGGGGGATGGCCAAGGGGGCGGCCATGCTGGCGCCGCAGCTGGCCACCATGCTGGCGGTCCTGACCACCGACGCCGCCGCCTCCCCCGAGGTTCTCGCCGCGGCCCTGGAGGAGGCTGTGGCGGGGTCGTTCAACGCCCTCACCGTCGACGGCTGCACCTCCACCAACGACACCGTGTTGGTGCTGGCCGGCGGCACCGCCCCCCCCGCCCCCCCCGCCGCCCTCGGCGCCGCCCTCGGCCGGGCCTGCGCCGACCTCGCCGCCCAGATGGCGGCCGACGCCGAAGGGGCCACGGCCGTGGTGAGGGTCCGGGTGCGGGGGGCGGCGTCGGGCGACGACGCCCGCCGGGCGGCCCGACGGGTGGCGGAGAGCCAGCTCTGCAAGTGCTCCTGGTTCGGGCGGGACCCGTACTGGGGGAGGGTGGTCAGCGAGCTGGGCAGCTCGGGAGCGGCGTTCGATCCCGACCGGGTCTCGGTCAGCTACGGCGGGGTGACCGTGTGCCGCCGGGGGGTGGCCGCGCTCCACGACCCCGCCGCCCTGGCCCAGGCCATGGCCACCGCCGACCTCGAGGTCACCGCCGACCTGGGGCTGGGCGACGGGGAGGCGACGGTCCTCACGACCGACCTCGGCCACGGCTACATCGACGAGAACATGGCCACGTCATGAGCGCGGGGACGCCGATGCTGACCCCGGCCGAGAAGGCGGAGGTGCTGGTGGAGTCCCTCCCCTACATCCGCCGGTTCCGGGGCAGCGTGGTCGTGGTCAAGCTGGGCGGGGCGGCGCTGGCCGGCCCCGCCGCCGACCGTGGGGGCGGGGCCGACCTCTCGCTCCTCGCCGAGGACGTGGTGCTGCTGCGCTCGGTGGGGATCGGGATGGTGGTGGTCCACGGCGGCGGTCCCCAGATCGGCCGGCTCATGGCCCGCCTGGGCAAGGTCCCCCGGTTCGTCGACGGGCTGCGGGTCACAGACGCCGAGACCCTGGAGATCGCCAGGATGGTGCTGGTGGGCAAGGTCAACCGCGACATCGTGTCGGCCGTCAACGTCGCCGGCGCCCCCTCGGTGGGGCTCTCGGGCGAGGACGCCGGCCTCCTCCAGGTCCGGGCCCGCTCGCCCGAGCTCGGCTTCGTGGGGGACATCGAGGCCGTCGACGCCGCCGTCCTCCAACGCCTCCTCAGCCAGGACCTGGTGCCGGTCGTGGCCACCATCGGCGTCGGGGCCGACGGGCAGGCCTACAACGTCAACGCCGACACCGCCGCCGGGGCCATCGCCGCCGCCCTGCGGGCCGAGAAGCTCGTCTACCTCACCGACGTGGAGGGGCTGCGGCGCCATGCCGACCGCCCCGACAGCGTGCTGTCGACGGTGTCGGCGGACGAGCTCGACGCCATGGTGGCCGCCGGCGCCGTCACCGCAGGGATGGGTCCCAAGGCGGCGTCGTGCCTCGAGGCGGTGCGGGCCGGCGTGGGCCACGCCCACATCCTCGACGGCCGGGTCCCCCACGTCATGCTGCTGGAGATCTTCACCCGCTCGGGCGTGGGCACCATGGTGACCCCATGAGGGCGGGGACACCACCACCTGGGGGCCACCGGTGAGCCCGCACGGGAGGAGCCCGCTCATGCCGACCTACCCCGACCCGCCTGTGACCTTCGTGAGGGGGCGGGGGACCGAGCTGTGGGACGACGGGGGCCGGCGGTACCTCGACTTCCTCTCCGGCCTGGGGGTCACGTCACTGGGCCACGCCCACCCCGCCGTGGCCGGGGCGGTCGCGGCCCAGGCCCGGACCCTCCTCCACGTCTCCAACCTCTACGGCACCGAGGTGGGCCCGGAGGTGGCCCGCACCCTGGACCGGCTGCTGGGCGGGGGCGGGCAGGTCTTCTTCTCCAACTCCGGGGCCGAGGCCAACGAGTGCGCCCTGAAGCTGGCCCGGCGGTGGGGGGGCCGGGGCCGCCACGTGGTGGTGAGCGCCTACGGGTCCTTCCACGGCCGCACCCTCGCCACCCTCCACGCCACCGGCCAACCGGCCAGGCACGAGCTCTTCTGGCCCCTGCCCGAGGGCTTCCGCCACGTGGCGTGGTGCGACCTCGACGCCCTGGCCGCCGCCCTGGGCCCGGGCGTGGCCGCGGTGCTCCTCGAGCCGGTGCTCGGAGAGGGTGGCGTGTGGCCGGCCACCCGGGAGTACTTCGAGGGGGCCCGGCGGCTCTGCGACGAGGCGGGGGTCCTGCTCATCGTCGACGAGGTCCAGACCGGGCTGGGCCGTACCGGTCGGTGGTTCGGGTTCCAGCACTTCGGGGTCCGCCCCGACGTGGTGACGGTGGCCAAGGCCCTGGGCAACGGCGTGCCGGTGGGCGCCTGCTGGGCCCGGGCCGAGGTGGCCGCCGCGTTCCACCCCGGCGACCACGGCACGACCTTCGGTGGCCAGCCCCTGGCCGCGGCCGCGGCC
>JBOGHU010000042.1:0-11235 GCA_050742255.1 Acidimicrobiales bacterium | reverse complement strand
GGCGGGGGCGGGGCAGGGTCGACCGGGCCCTCGACCGGCTCGTCGGGGTCGACAGCGATGCCCTGGCTGCCGAGCAGCTCGGTGATGGCCTCGACGAAGCCGGGGGTGGGCTCGGGTGACCCCAGCGTGGAGAGCACCTCGTCGACGGTGACGGTCCCGGTGATCCGGCCCCGGGCGAGGAGGAGCCGCAGCTCCTCGACCGCGGCCCGCTCATCCACGTAGGGGGTGCTGGAGCTCTGGGTCACTTCCCTCCTCGGCGCGGTCCGACAGCAAGGCTACTAACTGCCGGATGGCTGCGGTGCGCTTTGCGGGGTGGCGGAGGTCCTCGATCCGGCGCCGGAGCCAGTCGGCCTGCTGCACCTCCTCCACCCGGTAGTCGGCCTCTATCCGGGCTGCCAGCTGGGCGTGGGCCCGGGTCGCGGTCTCAGCCACGAGGAGGGTGACCACGTCGTCGGCGTCGACGTCGACCTCCTCCACGGCCAGGCGCTGGAGCAGCTCGGCGGCGTCGGGACCGGCGGCGGCGATGGCCTGGTGGAAGGTGTGGGCACCGGCAAGCGCCCGGTAGGCGGCCAGGTGGACCTCGTCGGCGAAGAGCACGTCGTCGAGGACGTCGGCGACGCGCTCGGGGTGGTGGACGGCTAGGCGGAGCACCATCACGGCGGGGCTGTCGTGGCGGCGGGGCGCGGTCACGGCGGCGGGCGCCGCCTGCCGCCTGCGACCGCCCTGGCGGTGGAGGAGGTGCTGGGGGCGCACGCCGAGGGACACTGCCACCCGGCCGGCGTACTCCTCGCGCACGATCTGGTTGGGGTGCTCGGCGATCAGCGCCGCCGCCCCGTCCGCGGCCCGGGCCCGGGCCTCGGGCGAGCCCTCCGCACCGACGGTGCCGAGGAGCCGCTCCAGGCGGTGGGCCAGGAGGGGCGTGGCGCCGACGACGGCGGCGCGGAGGGCCGCGGGGTCGTCCCGGGCCAGGTCGGCGGGGTCGGACCCGGGGGGAAGCGTCGCCACGTGGAGGTCGATGCCGTGCCGTCGCTCCCACTGGTAGAGCCTCTCGGCTGCCCCCTGGCCGGCGGCGTCGGCGTCGAAGGCCAGGACCACCCGGCGGGCGGCGAAGCTCTGGAGGGTGGCGATGTGACGGTCGGTCAGGGCGGTGCCGCAGGTGGCCACGGCCGGGGCCAGTCCGGCCAGGGCGAAGCCCATGACGTCGGTGTAGCCCTCGCACACCACGACCTCTCCGCTGGCCACCACGTCGGCCTTGGCCCAGTTGAGGCCGTACAGCACGCTGCCCTTGTCGTAGATGGGCGTGGCCGGGGAGTTCTTGTACTTGGGTCCGCTCCCCCCCGGCAGGACGCGGCCGCCCAGCGCCAGCGGGTCGCCCCTGGCGTCGAAGATGGGGAAGAGGACCCGGGCCCGGAAGCGGTCCTGGAGGCGTCCCCGCCGGTTGACCAGGCCCAGCCCGGTGTCGGACAGCAGGTCGGCAGGGAGCCGCAGCGCCCGGCAGAGGGTGTCCCAGCCGTCGGGGGCCCACCCCAGCCGGAACCGCCGTACCAGGTCCCCGTCATAGCCACGAGAGCGGAGGTAGCGGCGGGCGGCGGCCCCGTCGGGCCCGTCGAGCAGTCGCTGGTGGTACCAGTCGACGGCCTGGCCCATGGCCTCCACCAGGGCGGCCCGGCGCCGGTGACGGCCCGACTCCTGGCGGGAGTCGTAACGGAGCTCGACGCCGGCCCTCCCCGCCAGCCACCCCACCGCGGCCACGAAGTCGAGGTGGTGGACCTCGCGCACGAAGGTGATGGCGTCGCCCTTGGCCCCGCACCCGAAGCAGTAGTAGAAGCCCAGGTCGCCGTTGACCGAGAACGACGCCGTGCGCTCGGCGTGGAAGGGGCACAGCCCCACCCACCGGCTCCCCGATCGGCGTAGGGCGACGTGCTCGCCCACCACCGCCACCAGGTCCGATGCCGCCCGGACCCGTTCGATGTCGTCGTCGGCGATGCCCACCGCCCCTGACGGTACCCGGGGCGCAGGGGAGAGGTGTGGGAGGCTCCAAGCGGTGAGGGCAGCGTTGGTCCGGGTGCGCCGGCACCGGAGGGTCGCCGAGGCCGTCGACATCGGTCGCCAGCTGGCCCGGGAGTGGCGAGACGACCGCCTGAGCGGCCTGGCCGCCGAGGTGGCCTTCTTCGGCGTCCTGAGCGTGTTCCCCGCCCTGCTCGCCACCGCCGCCCTGCTCGGCTCGCTGGAGAGCATCGCCGGTCAGGCGGTCTCCGACCGCGTCGAGCAGGGCGTGCTCGACGTCCTCGACCGGTTCCTCACCCCCGAGGCGGCCGGGGTGACCGAGGCGGTTCGGGGCCTGTTCGCCGAGAGCCGGACCGGCGTGCTCACGGCGGGGGTGGTGCTGGCCGTGATGGCCACCTCGAGGGGGTTCGCGGCGGTGATCCGGGCCCTCGACGTCGCCTACGACCTCCCCCCGCGGCCGCCGTGGCTGCGGACCCGGCTCAAGGCGATCGTGCTGTCGATCGGCAGCGTGGTGGTGGCGGTGGTGATGCTGGCCATGCTGGTCCTCGGGCCGCTGCTCGGCCGGGGCCGGGGCGTGGCCGAGGCCATCGGGCTGGGAGACGCCTTCGCCACCTTCTGGGAGGTCTTCCGTGCCCCGGTGGCGGTGGCGGTCCTCGTGGGCTGGGCGGCCACGGTCTTCCACGTCGCCCCCAACCACCGCACGCCCTGGCGGTGGGATCTTCCCGGCGCGGTGGTGACCGGGCTGCTGTGGCTGTCGGCATCCCTCGGGTTCCGCCTGTACCTCGTCGTCGCCGGCGAGGCCAACCAGGTCTTCGGCCTGTTCGGTGGGGCCCTGATCGTCCTGTTCTGGCTCTACCTCCTCGGCGTGGGCCTGCTCGTGGGCGGGGAGCTCAACGCCGTCCTGGCCAAGCGGCGCGACCAGGCCGACCGGTCGGGCAGGGCGGACTAGTCGGTCCCCACGCGGCTCTCCACCCCGGGGGCGGGCGCCCCGGGGGGTGGTGGCGGGGGCTCGGCGCCACCACGCCGCTGGGCCCGGAGCGAGGTGACGATGGCCACGGTCAGCACGCCGCCGATGACCGCCAGCGAGATCCACGGAGGCAGGTGCACGACCTCGGTGAGGAGCATCTTCACCCCGACGAAGGCGAGGATCACGGCCAGGCCCACGTTGAGGTAGCGGAAGCGGTCGGCCATCCCCGCCAGGAGGAAGTACAGGGCCCGCAGCCCGAGGATGGCGAAGGCGTTGGAGCTGAAGACGATGAACTGCTCCCTGCTCACCGCCAGGACGGCGGGGATGGAGTCGACGGCGAAGACCACGTCGGTGGTCTCGATGAGGACGAGCACGGCGAACAGCGGGGTGGCGAGCCTGCGCCCGTGCCTCCGGGTGAACAGCTTCTGACCGTCGTACTCGGTGGTCGAGGGCACCACCTTGCGGACCGCCCGCAGGGCGGGGTTGGTCTCGGGGTCGACCTTGACGTCACCGTGGCGGGCCATCTTCAGCGCCGTGTAGAGGAGGAAGGCGCCGAACACGTACAACACCCAGTCGAAGCGCTCCAGCAGGGCCACGCCGGCGAAGATGAACGCCGCCCGCAGGACCAGCGCCCCGAACACGCCCCAGAACAGCACCCGGAACTGGTACTGGGGCGGGACCGCGAAGAAGGACAGGATGACAGCCCAGACGAAGACGTTGTCGATCGAGAGGCTCTTCTCGATCAGGTAGCTGGCCAAGTACTCGCCTCCCGCCTGGCCCCCCTGCCACGCCACCACGACCAGGGTGAAGGAGGCCCCCAGGGTGATCCAGACCGCGCTCTCGATGGCCGCCTCCCGGAGGCTGACGGCGTGGGGACGGCGGTGCACCGCCAGGAGGTCGATCACCAACAGGATGGTGACCAGGGCCACGAACGCGGCCCAGACCCACGGCTCCACCTCGAAGCTGGCGAAGCGGGTGTCGCTGGACGCGGCGGCGAGAGGCGGCACCGGGGCGATCAGCGGGTGTCGGTCGCGTCGTCGGCGCCCAGCACCGCCTGGGCGGCGGCCAGACGGGCGATGGGGACCCGGAAGGGGGAGCACGACACGTAGTCGACCCCCACGGCGTGGAACAGGGCGATGGAGTCAGGGTCCCCGCCGTGCTCGCCGCACACCCCCACCTTGAGCCCGGGCCGGGCCGATCGCCCCCGCTCGGTGGCCAGCCGCACCAGCTCGCCCACGCCCTCGGGGTCGATGGTCTCGAAGGGGTTGCTCTCGAGCAGCCCCAGCTCCACGTAGGGGCCGAGGATCCGGCCCTCCACGTCGTCCCGGCTGAAGCCCAGCGTCATCTGGGTCAGGTCGTTGGTGCCGAACGAGAAGAAGTCGGAGACCTGGGCGATGTCCCCCGCCCGCAGGGCGGCACGAGGCACCTCGATCATGGTGCCGATGGTGACGTCCAGGCGGGGCCGCGAGCTGCCGCCGGCCTCGGCGATGGCCTCCTCGACCCAGCCGCGGGCCAGGGCCATCTCCGTCCGGGACATGGTGAGGGGGATCATGATCTCGACTATGGGGGTGCCCCCGGCCCGCAGCCGGTCGGTGGCGGCGTCCATGAGGGCCCGCACCTGCATGGCGTAGAGGCCGGGCTTGACCACGGCCAGCCGGACCCCGCGGGTGCCGAGCATGGGGTTCACCTCCTCCCAGGAGCGGGCGGCGGCGAGCAGGCGGCGCTCGCCGTCGCTGAGCCCGACCGTCGCCTCCTTCACCGCCAGCTCCTCGACGTCGGGGAGGAACTCGTGGAGGGGTGGGTCCAGGAGCCGGACCGTGACGGGCAGGCCGTCCATGGCCTCGAGGATCTCGGCGAAGTCGGACCTCTGGGCAGCCCGTAGCCGCTCGAGGGCGGCCTGCTCCTGCTCCGGGCTCTCGGCCAGGATCATCTCCCGGACGATGGGCAGGCGGTCGTCGCCGAGGAACATGTGCTCGGTGCGGCACAGGCCGATGCCCTCGGCGCCGAAGCCCCGGGCCCGGGCGGCGTCGGCCCCGGTGTCGGCGTTGGCCCGCACCCTCAGCCGGCCCCGGCGGATGGCGTCGGCCCACGCCAGCACGGTGTCGAGCTCGGGGGGGGTGGCGCCGGTCGTGACCCGCACCGGGCCCAGCACCACCTTGCCGGTCGAGCCGTCCACCGAGATGACGTCGCCCTCCGCCACGGTGACGCTGTCCACCGAGAACGACCGGCCGGAGATGCGGAGGGCCTCGGCGCCGCAGACCGCCGGCTTGCCCCAGCCCCGGGCCACGACGGCGGCATGGCTGACCAGACCGCCCCTTGCCGTGAGGATGCCCTCGGCCACGGCCATGCCGTGCACGTCCTCGGGCGAGGTCTCGTTGCGGACCAGGATGACCCGCTCGCCTCGCCCCGCCGCCGCGGCGGCGTCGTCGGCGGTGAAGTAGGCCCGACCCACCGCTGCCCCGGGCGATGCCGCCAGGCCGGTGGTCAGCACCACGTGGGGATCGGTGGCGTCGAACTGGGGGTGGAGCACCGACTCGAGGTGCCCGGCGTCGACCCGCTGGACGGCCTCTGCCTCCGACAGGCGGATGGCGGGGTCCCGGGTCATGTCCACGGCCATCTTCAGGGCGGCGACGCCGGTGCGCTTGCCCACCCGGGTCTGCAGCATCCACAGCTTGCCCTCTTCGATGGTGAACTCGGTGTCGAGCATGTCGCGGTAGTGGCGCTCGAGGCGCTCGAAGATGTCCATCAGCTGGGCGTAGAGCTCGGGGAAGTGCTCACCGAGGGCGGCCAGGGGCTCGGTGGTGCGGCTCCCGGCCACGACGTCCTCGCCCTGGGCGTTGGCGAGGAAGTCGCCGTAGGCGCCCTGCTCTCCGGTGGCGGGGTTGCGGGTGAAGCCGACGCCTGTGCCCGACCCCTCGCCCTTGTTGCCGAAGACCATGGCCTGTACGTTGACGGCGGTGCCGAGGTCGTGGGGGATCCGCTCCAGGTTGCGGTAGGCGATGGCCCGGGGGGCGTTCCACGACGCGAACACGGCCTCGATCGCCTGCCGGAGCTGGACGGCGGGGTCCTGGGGGAACGGTGACCCGGTGTGCGCGTGGACGACCCCCTTGAAGCCGGTCACCACCAGGGCCAGCACCTCGGCGCTGACCTCGGCGTCGGTCCGGGCCGCCGACAGCTTCTTGGCCCCCTCGAACAGCTCGTCGAACTCCTCGCCGGGGATGCCGAGCACGATCTTGCCGAACATCTGGATGAGACGGCGGTAGGAGTCGAGGGCGAAGCGCTCGTCTCCGGTCTGCTTGGCCAGGCCCTCCACCGAGGTGTCGTTGAGGCCCAGGTTCAACACCGTGTCCATCATGCCGGGCATGGAGAACTTGGCCCCGGACCGCACGCTCACGAGCAGAGGGTCGTCGGGGTCGCCGAGGGGCTTGCCCATGGTCGCCTCCAGGCGCCGGCGGTGGGCCGCCACCTCCTCGGTCAACCCCGATGGCCAGCCGTTGTCCATGTAGGTCCGGCACGCGTCGGTGGAGATGGTGAACCCGGGGGGCACCGGCAGGCCGAGGACGACCGTCATCTCGGCCAGGTTGGCCCCCTTGCCCCCGAGCAGGGCCTTGAGCGACATGGGCGCCACATCGTGGTCGTGGTCGAACGCGTAGACGAAGGTCACGGACCAGAGCCTAGAGGGCCGAGCCCGGCGCGACCGGGTCGAGGGGGAGCGGGCCGGCGGGCCGGCGGGCCCAGGCGGCGGGCCGGGTCAGGTCAGGCGGTCGGCCAGCTCGCCCACCAGGGCGGTGATGGGGACGCGCACCTGGGCCAGGGTGTCGCGCTCGCGGATGGTCACCGCCCGGTCGTCCAGGCTGTCGAAGTCGACGGTGACGCACCAGGGCGTGCCGATCTCGTCCTGGCGGCGGTAGCGCCGGCCGATGGCCTGGGTCTCGTCGTAGTCGGACATGAACCGGGGCTGGACCAGCGCCAGGACGTCCCGGGCCAGGGCGATGAGGTGCTCCTTGCGCGACAGCGGCAGCACCGCCACCTGGTAGGGGGCCAGGCGGTGGTGGAGGCGCAGCACGGTGCGGGCCTCGCCCCCGATCTCGTCCACGTCGTAGGCGGCCAGTAGGAACGCCATCATGGTGCGGGTGGCGCCCGCCGCCGGCTCGATGACGTGGGGCACGTAGCGCGCACCGCTGGCCTGGTCGAAGTACTCCAGCCGCTGCCCCGTGGCCCGGGCGTGCTGGGTGAGGTCGTAGTCGGTGCGGTTGGCGATGCCCTCCAGCTCGCCCCAGCCCCACGGGTAGAGGTACTCGACGTCGACGGTGGCCACCGAGTAGTGGCTCAGCTCCTCGGCGCCGTGGGGCCGGAGGCGGAGCTGGTCCTCGGTGATGCCGTGCTCGACGTACCAGCGGAGACGCTCCTGGCACCAGTAGTCGAACCACCGCGGCGCCTCGCCCGGGGGCACGAAGAACTCCAGCTCCATCTGCTCGAACTCCCGGGTCCGGAAGATGAAGTTGCCGGGCGTGATCTCGTTGCGGAACGACCGGCCCATCTGGGCGATCCCGAAGGGCGGCTTCTTGCGAGAGGTCTCTAGCACGTTCTTGAAGTTGACGAACATGCCCTGGGCGGTCTCGGGACGCAGGTAGGCGACCGCCGCCTCCGACTCCACCGGCCCGGCGTGGGTCTTGAACAGGAGGTTGAACTGGCGGGCCTCGGTGAAGCTGTCCTTGGCCCCGCAGCTGGGGCACACGCCGGGGTCGTCGAGCTCGTCGAGGCGGAAGCGCTCACGGCAGGCCCGGCAGTCGACGAGGGGGTCGGTGAAGCTCTCGAGGTGGCCCGAGGTCTGCCAGATGGCCGAGGGGGAGAGGATGGCGGCGTCGATGCCGACCACGTCGTGGCGTAGCTGGACCATGGACCGCCACCACGCCTGCTTGACGTTGCGCAGCAGCAGGACCCCGACCGGCCCGTAGTCGTAGGTCGAGCGGAACCCGCCGTAGATCTCGGCCGAGGGGAACACGAACCCCCGTCGCTTGCACAGGTTGACGACCTGGTCGAGGTGCTCGGACATCGTCGGCGAGGCTAGCGGCGGGCCGGGGGGGCGATCAGGCCCGGTCGAGCACCCGGACCGAGCGGAGCCGCCGCTCCAGGTGGTGCTCGAGGACCCGGGTGGCCAGGTGCCCGACCTCGGCCGAGCCGGGCGAGGTCGGCTCGGCCAGCACGGCCACCAGGTCGCCGCCGAGGATGCGTCGCAGGAGCCGGAGGGCCTCGGGGCTCAGGGGGCTCCCCCGCCGACACGGCCGGCACAGGGCACCGCCCTCCACCACGTCGAAGGAGACCAGCACGGCGTCGGCTCCGCAGGCGGCGCAGCGATCGAGCACCGGGCCGAAGCCCTCGTGGGCCAGCAGCCTCCAGAGGAAGGCGGGCAGCACCATCGGGGTGTCGCGGGCGGCGAGGGTGCGCAGTGCCCCCAACAGCATCTGGTACAGACGGGGGTCCGACGTGCCCTCCTGGACCACGGCGTCCACCGCCTCGAGGAGGGTGGTGGCCTGGGCCAGGCGGTCCAGGTCCTCACGCACCGGCCGGAAGTGCTCCAGGCGGTCGGCCTGGGTCACCACGTCGAGGCTGCGGCCCTCGTAGAGCAGGAGGGCGACGTGGCTGAGCGGCTCGAGGCGACCGCCGAAGCGGCTCTTGGTCCGGCGCACGCCCTTGGCGACGGCCCTGACCTTGCCCCGGCCCTCGGTGACCAGCACGACGATCCGGTCGGCCTCTCCCAGCTTGTGGGTGCGCAGGACCACGCCGCGGTCCCGGTACAGACCCACGGACGCTCCTACCGCTCCACCGTGCCGAAGCGACGGTCGCGCCGCTGGAACTCACGCACCGCCTCGAAGAGGTGCTCCCTGCGGAAGTCCGGCCACAGGACCTCGGTGAAGACCAGCTCGCTGTACGCCAGCTCCCAGAGCAGGAAGTTGGAGATCCGGTACTCCCCCGAGGTCCGCACGACCAGGTCGGGATCGGGCATCTCGGGGTCGTAGAGGTGGCGGCGGATGGCAGGCTCGTCGATGCGCTCGGGTGGGGTGCCCGCCACGACCAGGGCCCGAACCGCGTCGACGATCTCGGCCCTGCCCCCGTAGTTGAAGGCGATCGTGAGGGTCATGGTGCGGTTGTCGGCGGTGAGGCTGAGGGCCTCGTCCATGCGCCGCATCAGGCGCTTGGGCACCCGCCAGTCGCGCCGCCCGGCGAAGCGGATGCGGACCCCGCGCTCGTGGAGCTCGTCCCGCCGGCGGGTGAGGATGGTCTCGTTGAACCCGAGGAGGTAGCGGACCTCATCGGCGGGGCGCTTCCAGTTCTCGGTGGAGAAGGCGTAGACGGTGAGCCACGACAGCCCCAGGTCCAGGGCTCCCTCGACGGTGTCGAGCAGGGCCTCCTCTCCGGCGGCGTGGCCCGCGGTGCGTGGGAGCCCCCGCTTCTGGGCCCACCGTCCGTTGCCGTCCATGACGCAGGCCACGTGGACCGGCACCCGGTTGGGGTCGACGCCGTCGAGGTCCACCGGGCCGACGCTACCGCTTCTCGGGTAGACAGAAGGGATGCTCGCGGGCATCAGGGGCGGGGTCGAGACCCTGCCCTCGCGCTGGTCGTGGCTGGGGCTGGCCGTGGCCGTCCAGAAGCGTTTCGGTGAGCTCCACGGCGGCTACCTGGCGGCGGCCGTCACCATGGCCGCGTTCTTGTCCCTGTTCCCCCTGGTCCTCGTGGCCATCGCCGTGGTCGGCTTCTTCTCGGCCGGCTCGGCCGACCTGCCCGTCCGCCTGAGCGACGTCTTGGGCCTGCCCCCCGACGGCGAGGCGGCCCAGGCGGTCACGAGGGCGGTGGCCCAGGCCGAGGCGGGCAAGGCGGCGGCATCGGTGGTGGGCCTGGCCGGCCTGCTGTGGACGGGGCTGGGCCTGGTCGGGGCCCTGGCGTACGTCCTCAACGCGGCTTGGCAGGTGAAGGGCCGGGGCTGGAGGGACAAGGTGCTCGGCCTGGCCTGGCTGGTGGGCGCGTCGGCGCTCTTCGTCATCTCCTTCGCCGTCACCGCGGTGGTGGGCTTCCTGCCCTCCCTCTTCGCCCCCGTGAACCTGCTGGTGGGCATGGGGGTGAGCACCGGGCTGTTCCTCTGGAGCTCCAAGGTGCTCTGCAACCGCGACGTGGGATGGCGCCCCCTGGTCCCCGGTGCCGTGGTGGGGGCGGTCGGCTTTGAGGTGCTCAAGGTGGTGGGTGGCGTGTACGTGCCCCGTGCCGTGGCGTCCTCGTCGGCGCTGTACGGCTCCATCGGCGTGGTCTTCGCCATCCTGGCGTGGCTGTTCCTCTTCGGCCGTCTGCTCGTCTACGCGTCGATCGTCAACGTGGTGACCTGGGAGCGTCGCCACGGCACCGTGACCGTTGAGCTCGAGGTGCCCAGCCTCCCCGGGGAGGTGCCCCTCCGGGGGACGCGGGCAGGCGAGTCGGCGGGACCCCAACCAGCCACCGGCTGACCCGCCGCCTGCCCTCGGGCCCGCCCGTCACCCAGAATGGCCCTGGTGCTGGCGCTGGTGGAGGACGTCGTCGGACGCTGGGTGCCCAGCGGTGCCACATGGGTGGGCATCGTGGCCGGGCCGCTGGTCGTGGCCGGGTACCTAGTGGGGTCGGTGCCCGTCGGCTACCTGTGGTCCCGGCGCCGCCTGCGCCGCCAGCTCGACGACCCGGCGCTGGCCTCGGCCAGGGTCCCCGACCCCGGGCCGGCGGGCATGGGGGGAGGGGTGGGACCGGCCGTGACCGCCGGGCTGGCCACGCTGCTCGTCTCCACGCTGGCGTGGGACCTGGCCCTGGCCGCCACCCCGACGACCGGCACGTTCAGCGCGGTGGGGATCTTCTCCAACCAGGCCATCGGCGCCTGGGTCTCGGTGGCCCTGTGGACCGGCTGGGCGTCGGTGGTCGGCCACATGGCACCGGTCTGGACCGGGTTCCGAGGCGGGAGCGGCGTCCCCCCGGCGGTGGCGGTGACGGCCGCCTACGCCCCCCTGGTGCTGGTGGTCGGGACGCTCGCCTTCGGGGTCGGCTACGCCCTCACTCGCCAGCCCCGCGGGTCGCTCCTGGTGGCCCTGCCCGTCGCCACCGCCGGCGAGTACCTGGCCTGGCTGGTCGACCTGCAGGGGAGCTGGGGGGTGACCAACGGGCCCGAGCTGACGCTGTGGACCGCCGTCGTGGCGGCGACGGTCGCGGTGGGCAGCCGCCGCTGATGGGTCCGGGCCCCCCCGGGC
>JBOGHU010000041.1:0-6461 GCA_050742255.1 Acidimicrobiales bacterium | reverse complement strand
CCCCGTCGCCGGCGGGCGCGAGGGGCGGGCCGGGTGTCTCCGATCTGGGGCTTGCGGCGGACCAGGGCCCGCTCGGCCGCCTCGGGGGAGGGCGTGCCCTCCGAGAGGCGGTCGGGGAGCTCCGGTGGCGTTCCGTCCCCCTCCGTGGGCGGGCCCGCGGGCGGCCCCGACCGGCTCCGGTTCCGGCCGCCCCGGGAGCCGCGGCGACCACGCCTGGGGGGCCGGTCGGGGGCGGGCGTGCCGGGGGGCGGCGTGGCGCCGGCACCGGGGACAGGCTCGGCCATGCCGGCCGGACGCTCCCCGTCCGATCGCGACGACGGCTCAGCAGGTGCGGGCTCGGGCGTCGAGGGGTCGCCCCTCGGCACCCGTCGTGCGGGGTCGGACATCGAACTGGTCCCTTCTCTGGGCGCAGCGCGCCGGGGGGTCGGGGGGCTGTGTGGCCACAGGGCCGACAGCCGGCCCGGGCGGCTCCTCCCGGGCACCCTCGCTACGGGTCCTCTGGGCCCGGCCCGTCACCCGCCGCGCCTCCGCCACGGGCGGGGCCGCCCGCTCCGGTGCGGGCCCCGCGTCGCGGCGGCCGGAGGTCCACCGGCGGTCCTCCAGGCCCACCTGGCCCAGGTCGTCACCCCGGTCCTGCCAGGGCAGCGGACCGGGTTCCGCATGCCGTCCTCGCAACCGATGGGGCGAGCCGGCTCGGCCACCCTGGCCAGGAGCGGTTCGAGTTGGGCCGCAGCGTGGTCATGGTCGCGCCGATGCTACCGGAGCCCCGCCGGCAGTCCCCGGCGTGGCCCCACCCCACCCGCGGATCAGGAGAACCGGCGCATGTGGACGTTGAGGATCAGGCCGGTGACGGCGAACATCGTGATCATCGAGGATCCCCCGTACGACAGGAAGGGCAGGGGGATCCCGCTGATCGGCATGATGCCCACCGCCATGCCGATGTTCTGGAAGATCTGGCCCACGACCATGGCCAGCGCGCCCACGCAGATGAGGGTGCCGAGGTGGTCCCTCGCCACCTGGGCGGCCCGCCAGAAGCGCCAGGCGATGAAGGCGTACAGGGCGAGGACGGTGGACGAACCGAGGAAGCCCAGCTCCTCGCCCACCACGGTGAAGATGAAGTCTGTCTGCTGCTCGGGCACGTAGCGCAGCTTGGTCTGGGTGCCCTCGAAGAGCCCCGCACCGGTCAGGCCCCCGGCGCCGATGGCGGTCTTGGACTGGTCCAGCTGGTAGGCGGCCTGCTGCCCGTCGCCCCGGGCGCCCACGAAGACGGTGAGCCGGTCCCGCTGGTAGCCCTCGATCCACCCCGACTGCAGCACCCCGAGCACCACCACCCCGCCCAACACGGCCGCGATCGCCAGGTGCCGGGGCCGGGCCCCCCCCACCACCACCACCGCCACCAGGATGGCGGCGAAGACCAGGGTGGTGCCCAGGTCGGGCTGGAGGAGTATGAGGACGACGGGGACCGCGACCATGGCCAGGCAGGTGCCGAACCGTTCGCCGTCGAGCTCCCCCCGCTGGGCGGCGACGTAGGAGGCCAGGCTCACTATCACCACCACCTTGGTGAGCTCGGCCGGCTGCAGCTGGAACGCGCCCATGGCGAACCACGACTGGGCTCCGTTGACCTCGGCCCCGAGAGGCGACAGCACCAGGACCAGCACGCCGAGAGCGCCGACGTAGGCCACCTGGGCGAAGTCCCTGTAGACGCGGTAGTCGACCAGGGTGACCGCCACCATCACGACCAGGCCCACGACCACGAACAGGCCCTGCCGCTTGAGGTAGGTGAACGGGTCGAGGCCGGCACCCTCCATCCCCGTCCGGGTGGCGCTGAGGATCATCACCAGCCCCAGGGCGGCGACCGCGAGCGTGGCGGCGATCAAGCCCCCGTCCAGGTGGCGCCAGGGCGCCAGCTGGGGCCAGCGGCGGGTGGCGGCGCCGGTCCGGCCGGGGATGGCGTGAGCCCCCATCAGCCTCGCCCTCCCGACACCAGCTCGACCAGCGTGGGCCCCTCCAGGCCCGACAGGGCGCCGAGGACCCGGCGCGCCACCGGCGCTGCCGAGGTGGTCCCGAAGCCGGCCTGCTCCATCACCACGCTCACCGAGAACCGCGGGTCGTCGGCGGGGGCGATGGCCGCGAACAGGGCGGTGTCCTGCTGGGGGCGGGCCTGGGCGGTCCCGGTCTTGCCGGCGACGGGGTACCGGTCGAGAGGGAAGCCGGCGAAGGCCCGGTAGGCGGTCCCCTCCGGGTCGGCGGTGGCACCGACCAGCCCGGCCATCACCGGCACCCGCACCTGGGGATCTATGCGGATCCGCTCGGCGACGCGAGGGTCGACCTGGCGCACGACGGTCCCGTCCGCCCGTTGCACCCGCAGCACGAGGTTGGGCTCGAACCTCGTCCCGCCGTTGGCGAAGGTGGCGTAGGCGTTGGCCAGCTGGATGGGCGTCACCGCCAGCTCCCCCTGCCCGATGGCCAGGTTGAGGTTGTCGCCGGCGAACCACCGCCCGTTGGGGAACGCCTCGGGGTTCTCTTCGTGCCGGCGCTCCCGGAGCTCTGGGGTGGGGATGACGCCGTCGGCCTCGGCGGGCACGGTCGCGCCCGTCTCGGTCCCGAAGCCCAGCCGGACGGCGGTGTCCTGGATGGCGGTCTCGCCGAAGCGATCCCGCTGTACCCAAAGGCTGTTGCCCTGGGTGTAGAAGAACACGTCGCTGGACACGGCGAGGGCCCGGGTGACGTCGACCCGCCCGTAGCGGGCCGAGCCGGCGTTGCGGAACACGCACTTGCCCGAGCAGTCGGGGATGCGGAAGGTGCCCTCGTCCTCGACGGTGGTCCGGGCCGAGATGAGCCGGCGCTCCAGCGCGGCCGTGGCCGTGACCAGCTTCCAGGTGGAGCCGGGCGCGTACTGGCCCTGGACGGCCCGGTTGGCGACCGGCGCCGCCGGGTCGGCGAAGGACAGGTCGGGCCGGGCCGGGTCGAAGGTCGGGAACGACGCCATGGCCCGCACCGTGCCCTCCTTGGCATCGAGGACCACCACGGCGCCGCCGTCGGCCACCAGCCGCTCCCGGTTGTCGACGAACCGCCGGCCCCGGGCCGCTTCGAGGCCCCCTGCCAGGGCCTGCTCAGCCGCCTGCTGGACCTCGAGGTCGATGGAGAGGACCACGTCGTCGCCAGGTACCGGCGGGCGCCGGTCGAGGACCCCGATCAGCACGCCGGCGGCGTCGATCTCCAGGCGCACCTCGCCGTCACGGCCACGCAGGTCGGCGTCGTACATCCGCTCTATGCCGGCCTTGCCTATCTGGTCGCCGGGCTCGTAGCGACCCTTGCGCGACTCCAGCTCCTCCTCGCTGACCTCACCCACGTATCCGAGGGTGTGGGCGGCCAGGATGCCGTGGGGGTAGTTGCGAACCGCCAACCGGTCGGCGGTCACCGCCGGGAGCTGGCGCTGGTGCTCCTTGATGTACGCCATCGTCTCCTCGGGCACGTCCACGGCCACGGGGGTGGGGCTGAACGGCCCCACCCGAGGGTTGTCGAGCCGGGACCCCAGGTCCGCCACCGGTTGGTCGAGCAATGCCGACAACCGCTCCAACAGCCGGTCCCGATCCTCGTCGTCCTCGAGCTGGGATCGGTCGACGGCCACGACGTTGGAGACGCGGTTCTCGACCAGGACCTCGCCGTCGCGGTCGAGGATCCGTCCCCGGGGGGCGGGGAGGGCGACCGTCCGCACCCGGTTGCGCTCCGCCGCCTGCTTGTAGCTGGGGGCGGTGAGGACCTGGAGGTACCACAGACGGGCGAGGAGGGTGGCGAGGAGCGACACCACGACGATCCCGATGATCCCGAGCCGCAGGCGCGTGCCGCCGTCGACCATCAGCGGGTGGGCGGGCCGGGGTCGGCGGTTCGGAGGGTCACCGCGCCATCCGGGGGACGGGGTCGGCCGCCACCGCCCAGCGGAGCACGGGTACGGCCAGCGGCGACAGGGCGGCGTTGAGGAGCCCGACCACCGCCGCCATGACCGGCAGCCGCGCCGAGAGCAGCTGGCTCTGCCCCACGACCGCGCCCATGCCGGCGAACAGCGCCACCGCGGCGGCGCTGGCGACAGCTGCGGTGAGCGCCAGGATCCACCAGCTCGACCGCAGCACGGCGGACTGCAGCGATCCCACCGTGTAGCCGACCAGGCTGTAGGCCAGGGCCGCCAGCCCGAAGGGGGTCCGGGCGAAGGAGTCGGCCAGCAGGCCCGCCGCGAACCCCACGCCGGCGCCCCGGTTGGCACCGGCGGCGAGGGCGGCGGCGACGCCCAGCAGGACGGGCAGGTCGGCAGCCACGTCGAACACCCGGAACTGGGGCAGGATGGCGGTGTGGAGCACGGCCACGGCCAGCAGGACCGGGGGGAGGCGAACCGCCATGGTCATGTCGGTTCGGCCCCGGTGAGCGTCACGAGGGCGACCACTTCAAGACCTTGACCACCCGGAGACGGTCGAGGTCGGCGATCGGGTCCAGCGTCACCCGTTGCTCGAGCTGCCCGGGCTCGGTCCCGCTCTCGGCGACCCGTCCCACGGGGATGTCGCCGGGGAACGGGCTGTCCTCCAGGCCGCTCGTCAGCACCAGCTCCCGGGGCAGGATCTCGGTGGACACGTCGACGAAGCCTACCGACAGCGGGCGCCCGGGGCCCTCGCCCTCGGCGATCCCCCGCTCGCCGGAGACCGACAGGCGGACCCCCACCGCCGACTCGGGGTCGGTGATCAGCAGGACCACCGACCGCGAGCGCGACACCGACACCACCCGGCCCACCAGGCCGTCGCCGGTGACGACGGGCATGTCGATGGCGATCCCCTCGCCGCTGCCCCGGTCCAGCTCGATGGTCTGCTCGAAGTTCGAGATCGGGACCGACACCACCCGCGCCGCCACCGAGGAGATGTCTCCCGCGAAGTACAGGTCGAACAGGCGCAGGAGCTCGACCATCCGCTGCTCGGCGTCCTGGTTGCGCAGCCGCTCGCCCTCCAGCTCGGCGATCCTCGCCCTCAGCTCGGCGTTGCGGTCCTCGAGCTCGCCGTAGCCGGTGATGCCCGACAGGGCCTCACCGACCGGCGAGAGGACGGCGTCCGCCGCCGACCGGACCGGCCCCAGGGCGTCGGCGGCGCCGTCGCGCAGGGTGGCCACGACCCCGTCACCCTCACCTCGGAAGTCCAAGGTGATGAGGGTGACGGAGGTGAGGACCAGCAGCAACAGCGTGAACCGTGATCGGCCTCGGCTGCGGGACATGGCCACGGGGGGAGCAACCTCCCGCTACCGCGGGCCGGATGAGAACAGGATCCCCTTCAGGGCGCCGAACTCCTCCAGCGACTGGCCGGAGCCGATCGCCACCGAGTACAGCGGGTTCTCGGCCATGACGATGGGCATGCCCGTCTCGGCCTGGATCCGCTCGGGCATGCCCAGCAGGAGCGAACCGCCACCGGTGAGGACGATGCCCTGGTCCATGATGTCGGCGGCCAGCTCGGGGGGGGTCTTGTCGAGGGTCACCTTGACGGCGTCGACGATGGCCGACACCGGCTCCTCCAACGCCTCCCGGATCTCCTCGGTGGTGGCGATGATGGTCTTTGGGAGCCCGGTCACCAGGTCCCGACCGCGGATCTCGGCCGTGACCTCCTCCTCCAGGGGCCACGCCGACCCGAGGGTCATCTTGACCTCTTCGCCGGTGCGCTCGCCGAGCGCCAGGCTGTACTGCTTCTTGACGAACTGCAGGATGGCCTCGTCCAGCTCGTCGCCGGCGACCCGCACCGACTGGCTGGCGACGATCCCCCCCAGGGAGATGACCGCCACCTCGGTCGTGCCCCCACCGATGTCGACGATCATGTTGCCGGTCGGCTCCTGCACCGGGAGCCCGGCGCCGATGGCCGCCGCCATCGGCTCCTCGATGATGTAGGCGGGCTTGCGGGCGCCGGCGTACTCGGCCGCCTCCTGCACCGCCCGCTGCTCGACGCCGGTGATGCCCGAGGGGACGCAGATTACCATCCTCGGCTTCACCCGCCGACGCTGGTGCACCTTGTGGATGAAGTACCGGAGCATCTTCTCGCAGATCTCGAAGTCGGCGATCACGCCGTCCTTGAGCGGCCGCACCGACTGGATGTAGCTCGGGGTGCGCCCGGCCATGCGCTTGGCCTCGGTGCCCACGGCCAGGGGACGGCCGTCGTGCACGTTGACGGCCACCACCGACGGCTCGTTCAGCACGATGCCACGGCCCCGCACGTAGACGATGGTGTTGGCGGTCCCGAGGTCGACCGCCATGTCGCGGCCCAGTATGGCGGAGAGCACGCTGTCGGACATGGGCTGGCTTCCGGGACCTCGACGTCGACTGAGGACAGGCTAGGCCCCGGTCATCCCGCCCACAAGGACACCCCCCGAGGAGGCGGGCCGGGGGGCGGGGGGCGGCGCCCCGAGGGGCGGCGCCCCGAGGGCCGGGGCCGGGGGCCCCG
>JBOGHU010000040.1:0-37441 GCA_050742255.1 Acidimicrobiales bacterium | reverse complement strand
GGTCGCCGCCCTCAATCCACGCCTTGAACGCATCCCCGCAATGAAGCCGTCGTCGTGAGACGACGGATGGTTCCACACATGGGTTGCCCCGATGTCGGTGGACCCCCCGCAATGAAGCCGTCGTCGTGAGACGACGGATGGGTTGACGACTCTGACCTGGCTGTCACCGTGACTGTCACCCCGCAATGAAGCCGTCGTCGTGAGACGACGGATGGGCCTGCGATGCTAAGTCAACGCCCGACAAGGCAAGACGCCCGCAATGAAGCCGTCGTCGTGAGACGACGGATGGCTGGTGGTTTTTCGCTCCGACGCCGATCGACCACCTACCCCGCAATGAAGCCGTCGTCGTGAGACGACGGATGGGCTACCACTACTCTCGGCGCCGACGCCGTTGTCCTGCTCCCGCAATGAAGCCGTCGTCGTGAGACGACGGATGGGACCCGGCCTACGTGGGGCCCGGGGCGAAGTGGTATATGAACCCGCAATGAAGCCGTCGTCGTGAGACGACGGATGGTCGACCCCGTCCACCCACTGGCCGAGATGGAAAACGCGCCCGCAATGAAGCCGTCGTCGTGAGACGACGGATGGACTGGTGTCGATCTCACTCAGATCATGGGACTGTCAACCCCCGCAATGAAGCCGTCGTCGTGAGACGACGGATGGGGCTCCAGAACTTGGATCCCGTTGACCAGGCCGAATGCGACCTGGTGCGAGCGGTCCGCAGTGCAGCGTTGGTCGCAGCGGCTATGTGGTTGTCAAGGTGCGCTGAGTCTGGCGGTGACCTGGTAGCGAGCGCTCCCCGGCCGGCGGCCGGGCATCGGAGCGCTCGCACCATCAGACGATCGCTGGTCCGTCGTTCGGCATCGGCAGTGATGTTCCCATGAACTCGATCACGGCGCTGCCCGGTCGCTTGGGTTCGCCGAGATCTATGAACGCGACGCTGTCCTGTTGCTGGTTGACCACATCCCTGAGGTCCGTCTTCAACGACAGCTTCTCGATGGGCGTGAGGTCGCAGAGAAACACCGAGTACTGCAAGCGGTCGCCGTAGCTGCGGACGATGTCGTACACGCGCCGAAGCCGAACGTCGTCGCGGATGTCGTACGCGACGAGCCACCGGCGACGCGCCGTCATCGTGTCGTCACCGGTGTGTAGTGCGGGATCTCGCTGAGCAGATGAGCTGCCAACAGACGGCACTGCACCTCGAGGGCCCGGCGGTAGCTGACGCGGTAGCCGAACACGGGGTGGCGTAGCTCGGCTGCCATTCGACGCTCATACGCGGCGATCACTGCCCTGCGTCCCGCCTGGGTCAGTGCCACACCGCCGGCGCGAACGATGAAGTCACCCGTCGTGACCTCGCCGTTGTTGATGAGGTTGACCACGACGGACTCGGCGATGAGCGGGCGGAACTCTTCTGCGAGATCGAGCGCGAGTGCTGGTCGGCCGAAGCGCGGTCGATGGAAGAAGCCTTGGTAGGGATCGAAGCCGATCCCGTACGCCGTCGTCGTGAGCTCCTTGGTCAGCAGGCCGTACGCATAGCCGAGGAGGCAGTTGACCGGATCGGTCGGCGGTCGCCGGTTGCGCCCCTCGAACGTGAACGGACCGCCGGGCAGCCGCTTCTCCTCGCGCAGCATCGTGGCGAACGAGCCGAAGTAGATGCGCGCAGCGGTGCCCTCGATCCCGAGGAGGGAACCGACGCTCGTCGCCTCCAGCGATTGCTCCGCCAGCCGCTTCAGCTGCGCCAGCGTGGCATCGGACCGGTCACGGGTGTTGCGTCGCAGCAGCGTCCGGCTGTTGAGGATCTTGCCGTTTACGATGCGCTGGGCGATGTCGAGGCCGCCCTGGGCGGCCACGATCGTCTGGCGCCGACGCAGCTCGACGTTGCGACCCGGCAGACCCTCTCCCAGACCGGAGAACCAGCCGCCGTGCGAGAACCAACATACCGGGATTTCGCTGGCGAACAGCTCGCGCAGCAGCTGCGCGCTGATCTGCACGTTGCCGTAGACGCAGACCTGCGAAACGTCGATTGCTCGGACCGACGCGAGCCGCTCGCCGTCCTTCTTGACCTCGATCCGGCCGCGGTCCTTGCTGACGGTCGCGCCTTGCTCAGTGACGTAGAGCGGCCTCGGCGCATCGTCTCGAGGCACGAGCAGTCGGGGTGGGCGCGAGGAACGTTCGGAGAGGGTGTTGACCTCGTCGGGAAGGCAGATGCCCACGAGGGAGCAGCGAGGGCACTTCGGGCTGTCGACCAGAGGTGCGGGCGGCAGCGACGACGCCGCGACCGCCCGGAGCTCGGCGAGGAGCTGCAGGGTTCGCGAGATGAGCGCGTCGTCGAAGTCGACGCCCACCCGTTGGCGGCTCTCCGCGAACCAGAGCACGCCATGATCGCAGGAGTAGCCGTGCTCGCGGAGGAGCAGACCCTGCGCGCACACCTGGACCCGCTCCGGCTCCCACGCCCGCTCTGGAGTGTCCGGCGGCGAGCCCCGCTTCGTGTCGACCGGGACGACGGTGCCGTCAGGCGCGCCTTCGAGAAGATCGATCTTGGCGACGAGACCGAGCGACGTCGACGACAGCAGCACCGAGCGAGCGACCATCACCTCGCCTTCATCCGGCAGCGGGACGGCACCGCTGACCTTGTCGGCGGCCCGGTGGTGCCATCGACCCTCCACCGTGTCGGTGTTGTCGGCGAACTGGGCGTGGACCCACTCGAGGAAGAACAGCCGAGGGCAGTACGTGAACTCGTTGAGCATCCGCGCCGGGACCAGCTCGGGGACGTCAATGACGTCGAAACCGTCGGCGGCGGAGCTCGTGGACACTCAGGCCCAGGATCCGGCGGCGACCAGGACGCCAGCAGACTTGCCGCCCGGCAGCTGGCGACGGTGGGCCACGACGACGCGCTGCACGCCAAGGGCTTGAAGCTGTTGTCGCACGTCCGTTGCGTGGCTCGCCGCCGATCGTGCCGCGGCGTGCTCGGCGCCACGGTCGATCGCCCGATGGGCGAGCAGCGCCCGAACCGCGTCGAGATCCAGCGGTCGGTCCCACACCGGCCAGCTCAGGCTGAGCCGGCTCCGATCGGGATAGCGCAGGTTCGCCCACCGAAGCGTTCGCGCCGCCACGCCGTCACCGCCCATGGCGAACAGTGGTATCGCCGAGAGTGCGAGCCACGTCGCACCGGGCACGCCGCTCATCGTGGCGCGCCCGTCCTGCTGGTCGGCGGCGCCGCGGACGGCGCGGAAGTCGAGGTTCTCGGCCGTGAAGCCGTCGACGCGCTGCCATGACGCCAGTGCCTCTCGGAACCGACCGGCCGGATCTGTGCGAACCGACTCGGTCGGCTTCTCGAACATCGAGCGAAGCGTCTGTTGACCGGACGGCGCCGAAAACGGCGTCAAGGCGCATCGGCCCTTGTCGTCGACGGCCAACTCGGTCCACAGGGCTCGGATCCACTCGCGAGCGGCAGCATCGGTCGCCGCTCTGGCGGTCGCTGAGAACTCGTGTGGCTCGATTCGCCCCGGATCGCTTCCGCTCGGGCCCGCCTTCGAGGGAGGGAGTGCCGGCGGTAGGCCGATCATGAGCCCGCCGGGCGGCATCGCGTCGAACAGCGCGCCGAGCTGGTCGACGATTTGCTCGATGTCGTCGACGCCGTTGAGCCGGGCCGTCGCCGTCACCGGGTCGAACGACAATCGGACCTCTGCTCGTTCGCGACCGATTAGGCGCAGCACGCCCAGCGCGGCGAGGAAGCCGAGCGGGTCGAGGCCGATCAGCGCCGGGAGGTCGACGTGCCGGTCGGCCATCACGAGCCCTCCTCCGAGCAGCCGATGTCGGACAACCGGACGATCGTCTCCAGCATCGCCAGACCCCAGTGACCGTAACGCTCGGACAGTGCTCGAAACCGGCGTGGATGGTCGAAGTCGACCGAGCTGCGCGGGTCGACGGACGTACCGCCGGCGTCGAAGGTCGATCCCTCGTCGAGGACGGCAGGCAGCAACGGACGGCTGTTGCCGTGGTGAGCGGCGACGAGGTGACGCACGAGATCGGGATCGACGTCGCGCCCGTCGAGCTGTGCCGCGACCGCCTGTGCCGACCCGGCCTCGTGCCGGTAGCCGCGCGGGAGACCGGACGCCCGCTGAGCGACCCGCGCCGCCGTTCTGTCGTCGGCCCGCATGCCCGACTTCGCCAGGGGAGCACCGCGGACCACGGCGGCGCGGCTGGCGGCGACGTCGCCGCCGTGCAGCATGATCTGGAAGCGCGGGTCCCACTTGCCGAGGTCGTGGGCGCTGGCCGCGAGCACCACCGACTCGACCACTCGCTCGGGAAGCCGGAGGGCCTCGGCGATGGTGCGGGCCCGCTCAGCGACGGCGCGATGATGCACCTCGAGCGGAACCTGCGCACCCGCGGCGGACGACTGCGTGGGATCGTGCTCGGCGAGCGATCCGTCGCCGAGCATCTCGCGGCGATCGTCGTCGCCGAGCGGCAGGTCGACGTAGACGCCGATGATCTGCCCGTCGGCGGCGCGCAGCACCTCGACGGTGCCGCTGGAGACCTCGGCAAGGCGCGCACGGGCGCGGTCGTCGCCGTCGCCGAGCTCGTCGGCGATCGCGGCGAGGGCATCAGCGACGATCTCCGCGTCGTCAGCCTCGTCCCCGTCGCGCAGGGCGTCGCGCATGGCGGCCAGGTGCGGTGTGACGAGGGCTGGGTCGATGCCGACGCGGCGGGGCAACGTCCGAGGGTCGAGTCGAACGGACCGACCCTCGACGTCCGCGAGGTCGGGCACCGTCCGGCCCGACGTCGGGAACCATCCCTCGCTGTCGCAACCACCGGCTGTCGCTGGCAGCACGAGCACGTCGCCGGGGCGAAGGCGCCGGAGATCGGACGGACTTACGAGAACCTCTCCGTCGCCGCGGCCGCGCCACACGAACACGTCGGCTCGCCATCCGGGATGGTCCGCTGGCTCTGCCGGCGCCCCACCACCGGGGATGTCGGCGACGTCGGCGGCCGGTTCGGTGCGCAACCACCGCGCCGCCGCCCTGATCGGCACGTCGAGTTGCTCGGCCGCGGTCGGTGGGAGGCGGTCGACGAGGGACTGCCAGCCTTTCGAGTCATCCTGGTCGAGATCGGCCCGCCACACGAGTGAGAGGTCGTCATCGGCCTCCTGTACGCCGTGAAGGAACGGTGCTCGCGCAGCCACGGCATCGCCGTTCGACGTCGACGCCCAATCGGCGAGGATCTCGGGCATGAGTGTTGGCGCGTCCAGCGGGCGGACGACGAGGGCCAGCAGATCGCTCGCCGCGATCAGGGCGCGCATCGCTCCCGGCGAGGCGTCGATGCCGGCACCGAGCGCAGGGAGTCTCTTGCCGGACGTGGTCGGCACATCGCCGAGCTCGGTGACCAACCGAGCCCAGGTCGCATCGCGTGCCTCGCCGTACAGCGGTTGGGCGATGTCGTGGTGAACGATGACGCACGTTCGCGCCGCGTCCTCCGGCTCGCCTAAGCGGTGCAGCCGGCCGAGGCGCTGGACGAGCGCGTCGATCGGCGCTGACTCGGTGACGAGCGCGTCGAAGTCGAGGTTGGCGCCGACCTCGATCGTCTGGGTCGCCACCAGGATGGCCGGCCGCGCCGCAGTGCGATCTCGTCCGGCTTCGAGGTCCCGGGTGATCGACGCGAGGAGCTCGTCGCGGTCGCGGGGCCGGATCCGACCGGTGAGGAGGTGCACGGACGGCGCGAGGTCGGCGATGGACCGCAGGCGCTCGGCGACGTCGCGCGCTCGCTGCACCAAGTTGCACACGACGCCGACTGCTGCGACTCCGTCGTCCGGAGCGAAGAGCGACGCCGCGATGTCCGCCATCACGATTGCCGGGTCGACGTTCTTCGCGACCAGCACGCCGTGCAGGCGCTTCGTTGCGTTCACTCGCCGAGCCGCGATGGGAGAGACGGCGGCGTCGCGAAACGTCGACGGGAAGATCCGGCGACCGTCGTTCGCTGTGGGCGGCGTGGCCGACATCGTGACGATCACCGGGGCCGCGAGCGCCAGCTCACCGACCATGGGAGTGCGAGCGGTCGCCTTGAGCGTCTCGACGAACGGCGTTGCGAGGTGCGCCTCGTCCACGACGACGAGGCTGTCGACACCCGTCAGCGCGGCGTCGATCGGTCGGAGACGAGGATTGAGGCCGTAGCCGCCGAAGAGGAGACGTGAGCCGAGCTGATCGACGGTGCCGACGACGACCGCGGCTCGATCGGGGCGGTCGAGCCACCGCCACTCCCACGTGATGCCGCCCCGCATGCGCGACACACACAGGGGCGAGGACGTGTGACTGCGGTGCAGTCCGTCGAGCGCGGCTGCCACTCGGCCAGTGACGGTGTCCTCGCCGCGCGAGGCCAACAAGCAAGCGCGCAACCTGTCGGCATGGGCATACGCCTCGTCGACGACGATTCGCCGATCGATGGCGAAGAAGACTCGTCGGCGCCCGGGTGTCCCCAACGCGCAGCCGGTGGCGGCGGCGACGAACATCGCGACGTCGATCACCGTGGTCTTGCCGAGGCCAGTGGGCACGTCGATCACGTCGGGCCACGTGCCAGTCCCGAGAACCTCGGCCACCAGGTCGTCCTGCCACGGGAATGGCGGACGACCGCGGACGGCCTCCTGGAACTCGGCGAAGTGACTTGCCTGCAGCCCGGTCATGCGACCGCCTCGCTCGTGGCCAGCGGTGCGAAGAGGCCCACGCCGCGGAAGCGCATCGATCCGGCGATCACCGGGCCGGCTACCGCTTCGGGGAAGCGCACCCACGCGTGGCACCACGGCCGTACGGGCATGCCGGCGCGGCGCTGCACCGCGCTGCGCCCGAGCACGGGCGCGCCGGGGAGAAACGCAGTGCGGCTGACCCGGACATCGACGGGTCGTGGATAGCCGGCGGTCACGAGGGCGTCGGCGACGAGCGCGCCGACGTCGTCGCGGCCCGGCTTCGGGAACCGGTCGAGCACGAGCGGGGTAGCGGTGGCCCACCAGCGCGCGGGACGGGTCCAGCGAGCGGCCGCGAGGCCCTCCGCGCGGCGACCGCCATGGTCATGCAGGAGTCCGATCTTGCCAAGCCGGCCGAGCACGAGGTGATCGAGTCCCGTCCCCTGCTGGGGCGCGACGAGGCAGCGATGGAGGTCGGCCTCGGTGACGCCCGAGTCGCGCGGGATCGCCAGCGCGACGCCGAGCACGCGCCCGTCCGCGTGCGGGTTCCTTGCGACGAACCGCTGACCCGTGCCGGGCAGATGCGGCGGTGTGCCGACGTTGGGCAGGGTGAGGTACGCGACGTGGGGTTCCTCGCCGTCGTGACCCGATACCGCCGTCGGCGCGGCGCCGAGCTCCGCCTCGACGAGGCCGATCGCGGCGCGATGGAGCTGGTTTGTGATCGCAGCGGTGTGACTGGCCGCAAGTCTCGATGTGCCCTCGATGCCGAGCACGAGCAGCGCCGCGTACGGCGACGGGATGACGTCATCCGATGGGTCGGCCGTGATCGGCCGCACGCGGTAGCCCGCCCTGCGGCTCTCCTCCCAGGCGTGGCGGTCTTCCTCGAACGCGGCGGCGAGCCAGTCGCAGTACCCGGGATACGGGACGCGCAGGTCGACCTCTGCGTCGCGGAGCGCGATCGCCTCGTAGATGGCGAGGCCATCGTCCGGCTCGACGTGGTCCGACACCGTGACCTCGGCATCCGACGTGACCCGTCCGACATACGGAACCCGCCGAGCGAGAGATGCCAGCGCCGCGAGATCGGCATCGGTGGGCTGTGCACTCGGCCAGACGACACGGAAGACGCGACGACGAGGAAGTAGTCGAGGCTTCACCCGGGTCATGTGCTTGCGTCCGGGGTGGGTCTGGGAGCCGCCGCCGCTCTCAGCGCGATTATTGGTGACGAGGAACTGCTCAGGGGACAGTCGAGACAGCTCGGCGGGCGCATGGACCTCGGGGAGCGCCTGCGCCTCCAGCCACCGCAGCGCCGCCCATTCGGCATCGGTCGGCCCGCCCGCGACGAGGGCGCAGAACACCCGAGCTGGATGTGGCGGCCACTCCGGCGAGAGGGGATCGTCGATCGCAGCGGCGTCATAAGCGCCGAGCCGCAACCGGATGGTGAGGCCGAGCACCGGAGGTGGCTCAGCCGGCGTCGGCGTCGGCGACGAGGAAGGCGTGGTCGATGGCGTCGCGCAGGCCCTGGATGGGTTCGATGGCGTACGTCGACGTCTCCATCGCGAATCCGGCCTCGCGCGCCGTGGCGACGGCCTCGGCGAAGAGTGCCAGCGCGCCGTCGACACCCAGGTCGAGCCGCTCCGTGATGCCACCCCGCATCTCCCAGGCGAGCTCGTCAGCGCGCACGGTGAGCTCGCAGCCCGACCGGAACACGACGCCGGCACGATCGAAGGCGAGCCGGTCGCCGGCGAGGGCGAGCGCGGCGAGCGTGGCGCGCGCCGCGGCGGACGCGTCGGGCGGCGCATCCCGGAAGCGCAAGCGAGCGAGGGCGGCGAAGCTGAGAAAGCCGATTCGCCGCGCCTCCTTGATGGTGAACCCGCCGGGCGAACCCTCTCGGGCGAGCGCGTTGCCGTGGCCGATCTCGGACAGCCGCTCACCCTTGTTCTTCTTCTCGCTGGCCGCGGCGAACGCCCAGTCGCCGTCGCCCGGTCCATCCACCGCGCCAGTGAGGTTGATCGGATCGAGGCGACCGCCCCTCCGGTGCTCGGCCTCCGGCTCGATCCCGATGACCTCGGACTTGTATGCGCGTGCGAACTTCGGCTGCCGCCCCTTCCGGTGGGAGTTCCACGCGCCGAGGACGAGCGACACCGGGTCGTATCGGTACAGCGCGCCGGCATCGTCAGGTGACGCGACGCGAAGGGCCGCGCCGATCTCGGTCTTGTCGAAGCGCACGCCGTCGATCGTCGAATCCCGGAGGTAGGCGTCGGCGTAGCGATGTGGCATGTCGAGTGACGTGAGGCGGAGGTGCCACGGGCTGACGTCGGCGTTCATCTCGAACAGCGGCAGGGCGATCCGGCCCGAGTCCCGGGCGTCGAGCAGGGCCTCCTCGATCCGGTTTGCCTGGGACTGGTAGGAGTCGAGCAGGACGGTCGCGACCGGCTCGTCAGCGTCGACGAGTCGATCGGCGGTCAGGTACGTGCCGCCCGAGTACGTCGGTGGCATCACCCGCGCGCCGGGGCCGCCGGCGGCATCGAAGGTGGTCGTCAGCCGGATACCGGCATCCTCGCTCTGACCGGTCATCGCGGCGACGAGCCGCTCGTAGGTCTCGCTGGCCATGAGTGTCCCCCGATCGTGTGGCTCCGGTACGTGTACAGGAGGCGTGTGGCGGTTACGGCCCGGCCCCGGCCGGCCCCCGCCATTCGACCACAGAACAACCTCCGGCGGCAGCCCGACGTGCGGCAACGACGTGACGACGTCGGTCCTGCTCGCGATGCCAACACCTACCGGTACGAGCTGCGCGGAGCTGCGACTGTCTACGTCGTGACAGTCGTCTGGCCGTCGGTAGCCTGTGCGTCATGGGTTCGCTGCGGCAGCTGGTCGAGTCCCGGCGGGACGAGATCGTCGCGGTTGTTCGGCGGCACAAGGGACGCTCGGTGTCGATCTTCGGGTCCGTAGCCCGGGGCGAGGAACATCCAGGGAGCGATATCGACTTTCTGGTCCAGTTCGAAACCGGGAGTTCGTTGTTCGATCTGATGGACCTCGAGGCCGAGCTCGCAGAGCTGCTGGGTGTTCATGTCGATGTGATCTCCGCGGGCGGGCTCAAGGATCGGGACCACCACATCCGCGAAGAGGCCGTATCACTGGCGTGAGTCGGGCTGACGAACAGCGCGTCCAGGACATCCTCGAGGCGGCCGCAGAGCTCGCCGAGATTGTGTCGCTCGGCCAGGATCGGTTCCCGAGGCCTTGCTCCAGCGGGCAACGGAACGACTTCTGGAGATCATCGGCGAGGCCGCCAATGCGATGACCGACGAAGCTCGAGCCTCGGTGGATGGCGTGCCGTGGGACCAGGTCCGGCGCCTGAGGATCCGACTCGCCCACCACTACCACCGCGTCGACCCTGCACAGGTGTGGGAGATCGCCGCGACCGAGTGCCCTCGGCTGGTGCGTGAGCTCCGACGTGCGGGCTTCTAGCTTCAGAACCGAGACGAAGGCGTACCGGACCGGGCTGGCGCGGACCTCGCGTCCGTGGGACGGATCGTCCGTCAGTGGTCTCCGGTGCGAGGCGGGCCGGGGCCAGAGGGGGGCGGCTCTTCGAGGACGGCCGCTCTCGGCACCAGCGCGCATGGCCCGGCGCCATCCCGGTTAGGGAGTAGGTGTACCTGGCAGCTAGTGGACCCGAGAGTCCGGGAAGGTGCGTCGCCCATGGCCACCCAGGCCCCAGAGAAGACCCCCGCCGAGCGGCTCCTAGACGCCCTCGGGCCGGTGACCCAGCTCCACGACCACCAGGCGCTCGGGGACTTCGGCATGCCCAGCCGGGAGTCCTCGGAGGAGATGTACCGGGAGCCCACCCTGCGCCCGGGGGCCAAGCCCGGGTTCGGGCCGCTGGAGAAGGTCCACGCCTTCTGGTTCGCGGGCATGAGCTGCGACGGGTGCACGGTGTCGGTCACCGGGGCCACCGCCCCCTCGGTGGAGAGCCTCCTCCTCGGCGCCCACCCCGGCGTCCCCCAGGTGTTCCTCCACTCGCCCGTGACCAACATGGAGGGCGGCCCCCGGTACCTGGAGGCCCACGAGAGAGCCCTCACCGACCAGATCGACGGCCCCTACGTGATCATCCTGGAGGGCTCGGCCACCGACGAGACCCTGGCCCTGCCCACCGGCGGCTACTGGGCCGGCCAGGGCGAGGAGCCCTGGGGGCCCGACGGCGAGATGCGCACGGTGTCGACCTCCGAGTGGATCGCCCGCCTGGCGCCCCACGCGGCGGCGTCCATCGCCATCGGGACGTGCGCCACCTGGGGCGGGGTCCCCTCGGCCGAGGGCAACGTCACCGGGGCCATGAGCCTGATGGACTTCCTCGGCAAGGACTACCGCAGCGCCTACGGGCTGCCGGTGGTCAACGTCCCCGGGTGCGCCCCGATCGGCGACAACTTCACCGAGACCGTCGCCGCCATCCTGTACTTCCTCCAGGGCTTCGGGCCGCTGCCCGAGTTCGACGACCTGGGCCGGCCCGCCTGGCTGTTCGGCGAGACCGTGCACCGCCACTGCGTGCGGGGCGCCTACTACGAGGAGGGGTCCTACGCCGAGGAGTTCGGCGATCCCGAGTGCCTGGTGGAGATCGGGTGCTGGGGCCCGGTGGTCAACTGCAACATCACCTCCCGGGGGGCCATCAACCACGTCGGGGGCTGCATGAACGCCGGCGGCGCCTGCATCGGGTGCACCATGCCGGGCTTCCCCGACAAGTTCACCCCCTTCTACAAGCGCCCGCCCGGATCGGCGGTGTCCACCGCGGCGTCACGGCTGCTGGGCAGCTTCATCCGTCCCCTGCGGGCCGTCACCAACAACCACCTCAACCGGGAGACCCGTTGGGACATCCACCACGCCCGCCCCAGCGGCTGGGCGCGCTCGAAGTCGGAGCCCGGCATCGCCGACGACCTGGTGCACCGCTTCTACGACAGGCTCCGCCGCTCCGACGACACCGGAGTCACCGACGGCGGCGCCTGGGGCCGCCGCCTGGAGCTCTCCACCGCCCGCCAGCCGGGCGTCGAGCGCCAGCTCCCCGGCGGCAGCGACGCCATGACGCCGTCGGTCTCCAGCGCCCTGCCCGGCCGCTACGGCAGCGGGGAGCCCGGCGACGGTCAGGGCGGCCAGGAAGAGGCCAGGGGCGCGCCCCCGCCACGGCCCCGCCGCCACCGTCCGTCGCGGGCCCGCCCCGAGGAGGAGTGACCATGTGCTTCAAGAACCTGCCCATCGACTTCGACCAGTCGGGCCGGGCGACCCTCAAGACCGGGGTGCCCGACCCCTACTCCCTGGTCACGGCCCGCCCGCCCGTGGCCGAGACCGATGCGGACCGAGAGGCCAACATCCAGAAGCTCATGGCGGCCAACGGCCACATCAAGGACATCAACATGGACCCGGTCACCCGGGTGGCCGGCGCCCTGGCCGTCAACGTCACCGCCGACCTCGAGGAACGGCGGTACCTCGACGCCCGCTCCCAGGCCACCTTGTTCCGGGGTTACGAGGTCATCCTCATGGGCCGCGACCCCAGGGACGCCATCTTCGTGTCGTCGCGGGCGTGCGGGGTGTGCGGCGGGGTGCACTCCCACTGCTCGGCCTACGCCATAGAGATGGCGATGGGCCTGGCCCCCCCGCCGTTCGGGACCGTGGTCCGCAACCTGGGCGAGGCGGCCGAGATGGGCTACGACAACCCCCTCCACCTGTACCTGCTGGCCGGGCCCGACTACTCCGAGTCGGTCGTCAAGGCGGTGAGCCCGGGGCTGTGGCCCAAGGCCGAGAGGTGGCGCTGCCCGGGCGAGAGGCACCATGAGTTCGCCACCATGGCCGACCTGATGCGGGCTCTCAACCCCCTCACCGGCCGCCTGTACCGTGAGGGCTTGGACTTCACCCGGCTGTCCCGGGAGATGTTCGCCCTGCTGTACGGGAAGTACCCCCACCCCCAGGGCGTGGTGCCCGGCGGCGTGTCCTCCACGATCTCGCTGCAGACCCTCAGCGAGTACCACTCCCGTCTGGGCAAGATCTTCGACTACGCCCAGCGCATGATGGCCGTCTGGGACGACATCGCGGAGTTCTTCTACGAGTGCGACGAGCGCTACCTCCAGGTGGGCGCCCGTCCCATGAACTTCGTCGACCCGGGCTACTGGGACGATCCCTACGCCTATGACGCCCGCTACGAGACCTGCAACGACTGGGGGGCCAGGCGGTACTCCACCCCGGGGGTGATGATCGACGGCGAGCTGCTCACCACCCGTCTCACCGACTTCAACTCGGGGCTGGAGGAGTTCGTCGAGCACTCCTACTACGACGAGTGGGGTGGCAGCCGGTACGGCAGCGACCCCTTGGGCAACGCCATCAGCCCCTACCACCCCTGGAACAAGCGCACCCTGCCCAAGCCGGTGGGCAAGGACTGGAAGGAGAAGTACACCTGGGCGTGCACGCCCCGGTGGGACCGCCAGGTGGTGGAGGCAGGCGCCTACGCCCGGCTGTTCCTCACCGCCCGGGCCCGCCAGCACCCCGACAACAACTTCTACGAGGCGACCGGCGAGGGCCTGCGCATGCACATCCCCAAGGGGGAGCTGCACGACGAGAACGTGGAGTGGCGCATCCCGAAGGTGTGGAACGCCTTCGAGCGCAACCGGGCCCGGGCGTACCACTACGTGTTCTCCCAGCTGGTGGGCCTGATCAACCTCCTCGAGGGCTACAAGCTGCTCCGCCAGGGAGGCCGGCCCAAGGTGGCGGCGGTGGCGCCGGCCGAGCTCGACCGCCACATCCCCAAGGGCGAGACCCGGGGGGTGGGCTTCTGGGGGGCGGGGCGGGGCTCCCTCACCCACCACCTGGTGATGGACGGAGGCCGCATCACCAACTACCAGATCTGCACCCCCTCCACCATCAACGCCTCGCCCCGGGACCCCTTCGACCAGCCCGGCCCCTACGAGGAGGCGGTCCTGAACACCCCCATCATCGAGGACTACTCCGACACCTCGCAGTTCACCTCGATCGACATGCTGCGGACCATCCGCAGCTTCGACCCCTGCATGCCCTGCACCACCCACGTGCACACGGGCCGGGGGACGGTGACCCGGGAGGTGAACACCTGCTCCTGCGGGGTCGACTGACCTGGCCGCCCTAGGCTGGCGCCCCGTGCACGTCCTCGTGGGCGGGGTGGGCCAGCTCTACCAGGGCGACCTAGACCTGGGCCGGGTGGCCGTGGAGCGGCTCGGCCAAGAGATGCCAGAGGCGGGCGCCGGCGTCGAGGTGGCGGTGGAGGAGCTCCACTACGGGGCGGTGGCGGTGGCCCAGCGCCTGGAGGACCTCCGCCCCGATGCGTTGGTGGTGGTGGGGGCCGCCGCCCGGGACCGCCCGCCGGGCACGGTGGAGCGCCGCCGGGTGCGGCCCCGTGCCCCGGGCCCCGGTGCCGCCCCGTCGGAGGCCCAGGCGGCGGTGGGCGACGCCGTCACCGGCTATGTGACCATCGACCTCCTGGTGGAGGTGGGCCAGGCGCTGGGCGCCCTCCCGGCCCGAACCGTGGCCATTGAGGTGGAGCCCGCCACCACCTACCCCGCCGAGTCGCTCTCCCCGGTGGCGGCGGCGGGGCTGGACCGGGCGCTGGAGCTGGTGGTGGCCGAGGTCCGGCGCGTCCCCGTGCTGGACCTGGCCGACACGCTGCGGTCCCGGCTCCGCGACGGGGGTCAGGAGCCCTCGCCGGCGCTTCGGACCATGGCGACGCTGCTCGGCCACCTGGCCGTCCTCGACGAGGAGGGCCGGTGGAGCGGGGCCTTCTCCGCCCGCGACCGCCTCCGCCTGCAGATGGCCGGGGGGGAGACCGGCGAGGGGATGGAGGCCCTGGACTGGGCGCTGTGGTGGGGCCTGATCGAGGAGCTCGACCGCCTCGAGGCCCGGGAGTCGCTGGCGCCTTGAGCCCGCTCCGGCAGTCACGGGGCATCCTCGAGGACGCCCAGGTTCTGGGGTCGGACCGCCACCCGGGAGCCCCGCTCCGTCTCGACCACCAGGGCGCCGTCGGCCAGGACGTCGGCGGCCCGGCCCTCGATCCGGGGGCCGGCGGGCCCCACGGGGATGAGCCGGGCCCGCACCCGCCGCCCCAGGGTGGCGCAGCGGGGTCGGAGGTCGGCCAGCACAGCCTCGGGGTCCTGGCGGTACCGGGCCTCCACCGCCCCGACCACCTGGGCCAGGACGGGTGCCCGGGGCGGGGGGGTCCCGGGCACGACCAGGTTCACCACCGCCCACACCACCCCGTCGGGGCCCAGCTCGGCGGTGACCCCGACCGCTCCGGCGGCGGCCCCGTCCCGGCGGACCTGGTCGGGCCACTCGATCTCGGCCCCGTCCCCCGCCGCGTCGGCCACCCCCGAGACGGCCACGGCGTAGGCCCACCCCTCGCGCTCGACCGGCCACCCCGGCCGCAGCACCAGGGCGAAGCCCAGGCCGACGCCCGGCGCCACCTCCCAGGACCACCCCGCCCGGCCCCGGGGCGAGACCTGGTAGTCGGCGACCACCACGGCCCCCTCGGGCGCCCCGGCCCGGGCCCAGGCCTGGGCGTCGGCCTCGGTGGAGAGCAGGGCGGGGTAGCTGCGCAGTGGCCGCTCCGGCAGCGCCCGGGCCAGCTCCTCGTGGGCGAGGTCGCCGGTCAGTTCCACGAGCCCCCCGCACCCACCTCGCCTCCCACCCGCTCGAAGGTGTCCTTCAGGCGCATCCACTGGGGCACGTTGAAGGCGCCCATGGCCGCCGAGACCTGGGACCGGAACCGGCGCCGGGCCCGCTCCTCCCGGTCGGGCAAGGCCAGGAGGAGGGACCGGACCAGCTCCTCCATGGCGGTCGGGGGGAGCTCCACGACCACCCCGAGCCACGCCTGGGCGAGGTCGGTGGCCCGGTCCTCCCGGGCCAGCTGCCCGTCGACCCACGCCGCCACGTCGGCGGCCCGCTGGTCAGGGGGGGAGTCCACCCACCGCAGCAGCTCCTCCCGCACCACCGTGGTCCACCGGTCGCCGGGCTCGTCGTCGAGCACGGCCAGCATGTCGGAGGGATCGGTCCCCAACCGCTCCAGCACGGCGGCGGCCTGGGACCGGACCGGTCCCGGTGCCGCCGGCGTGCCCAGGGCCTGGCGGGCGGCCAGGCGGGCCCGGGGCCGGTCGCCGGCCCGCTCGTGGGCCAGCGCCAGGTTGGCCTTGACCATGGCGTAGGCCTCGGGACGGACGCTGCGGGGGTGGGCGCCGAGGGCGGCCAGGAAGGCGGCCACGGCCTCGCCGGTGGCGCCGGCGGCCAGCCTGGCCAGGCCCAGGGCGTTGGCGGCGGCGCCCCGTCCCGCCTCGTCGCCGGCCCGCTCGGCCATGGACGTCGCCTCCTCCAGCACCTCCCCTGCCTCTACCACCTCCCCGCAGGACAGCAGGACCGCGCCCAGCTCCCGGGCCGCCGCCACCGCCCGCCCGCCCGCCCCGTGCCGGCGGAACAGGCTGCGGGCCTGCTCGAAGGCGGGACGGGCCAGCTCCGGGCGACCGGCCTGGGCCTGCGCCAGCCCCAGGTTGTGCAGGGCGGCGCCCTGCTCGAGGGGCTCGCCGGCGTCCTCGAAGGCCGAGCGGGCGTCCTCGAAGGCCGCCGCCGCCTCCTCCACCCGACCCGTGAGGCGCAGCGCCACCCCCAACAGGTTGGTGGCCCGGGCCGCCTCGGAGGACATCCCGGCCAGGAGCTCCGCCGAGGAGCGCAGGACGGGCTCAGCGTCGGCGGGGCGGCCCGCCTCGATCAGGATGGAGCCGAGGTGGAACTGGGCGGTGGCGTGCTGGACGGGGTAGCGGTCGGCCTGGTAGCGGCGCAGGCGCCCCTCGAGCAGGGCGCCGCCCTGCACGTCGACGGCGCCCTGCACGTCGACCACCCGACGTTCCTACCCCGACGGCCGGCGGGGAGGACCCACCTACTGGTCGCCGTTGTGGTCCCGGTGCCGGCGGATCTCCACCAGCGTGGCGCCGGGCGGAGGGTGGGGCTCGGCGTGGTCCTCCTCCACCTCCACCCCCTGGAAGCCGGGGAAGCGCTCCCTGAGGGCGTCTTCGATGCCCTCCCTCAGGGTGACGGCGGAGGCGGTGCAGCCCGAGCACGCCCCCGACATCCGCAGGTGGACCACGCCCTGCTCCACCCCCAGGACCTCCACCCGCCCGCCGTGGGAGTGGACGTAAGGTCGGATGTCGTCCAGGGCGGCGTCGGCGGCGTGGCGGTCGTCGGCCCCCACCCCGTAGGCGTCGAGCAGCCAGGCCACGGCCGGGTCGGCGCGGTGGAGCTGGTCCACCACGGCGGGGCCGAGCTGGGCCCCCATCCGCCCCAGGGCCATCCGGTGGATGGTGTCGACCCCGTCGAGGAGGGCGAACACCTGGTCCCGGACCTCCTCGTCGAGGTCCTCGACCTGGGCCAGCAGCTGCTCCATGCGGTCGAGGACGTCGTCGAAGCTCCCCACCCCGTCGATGCTAGACGGACAGGCGGCCCTGGCCTCGTGACCCAAGGGCCCCGGGTCAGCCCGCCGTTCGCCCCAGGATCGCCCGCAGGGCCGGCTCGAGGGTGGGGTGGGTGAAGGTGTAGCCGCTGGCCTCCAGGCGGCGGGGGAGGACCCGGGCGCTGGAGTACAGCAGGGTCTGGGCCAGCTCCCACCCCAGCACCAGGGCGGGGCCCACCGGGGGGATGGGGACCAGCGCCGGGCGCCGGAGCACCCGGGCCAGGGTGGCCGTCATCTCGGCGTTGGTGACCGGGTTCGGGGCGGTGAGGTTGACGGGCCCGCTCACCTCGGCCCCGAGCAGGTGGACGATGGCGCCCACCTCGTCCTCCAGGGTGATCCACGGCCACCACTGGTCGCCCCTGCCGAACCGCCCGCCCAGCCCCAGGCGGAACAGTGGGAGCATCCTGGCCAGGGAGCCGCCCCGGGGCGTCAGCACCAGCCCGGTGCGCAGGAAGGCGGTGCGGATGCCGGCCTCGACGGCGGGGTGGGCCGCCCTCTCCCAGTCGACCACCACCCCGGCCAGGAACCCCTCCCCGGGGGGGCTGGCCTCGGTGAGCTCCTCGTCGCCGCGGTCGCCGTAGTAGCCGATGGCCGAGGCGCTGCAGAGCACCGCCGGGCGGGGGTCCAGGCCCGCCAGGGCCCGGGCCAGCAGGGCGGTGCCGGCGGTGCGGCTGTCGTGGACGCGCCGCTTCTGGTCCCCGGTCCAGCGGCGGCTGGCGATCCCCTCCCCGGCCAGGTGCACGACCGCCTCCACCCCGGCCAGGCCGGCGGTGTCGACGGTGCCGGCGGCGGGGTCCCAGCCGACCCGGTCCTCGCCCCGGGGCCGGGAGCGCACCACCCGCCGCACCCGGTGCCCGCCGGCGACCAGGGTGGCGACCAGGGCGGTCCCGATGAGACCGCTGGAACCGGTGACGGCCACCTCCACGCCCCGGAACGTAGGCGAGGCCGCCTCCCGGCCGCAGCGCGGGCCGCCGTGGAGCCCCCGGTCCCGGGTCGCTCGGCCGGGTCACCGCGTAGGGTGGGCGCCCATGGCCTCCTCGCCGCTCACCCTGCTCGGCGCCCGCCTGGGCGAGGCCGCGGCCAAGGCGTGGGGGGCCGAGGTGGCGGTGCCCGACCCGCTGGTGGTCCCCACCCGGGACCGCCGCCACGGCGACTACACCTGCGCCGCCGCCCTGGCCGTGGCCCGGCCCCTGGGCCAGCCCCCGGCGGTCCTGGCCCAGCGCCTGGTGGACGCCGCCGACCTGGCCGACGTGTGCGAGGCGCCCGAGGTGGTGCGCCCCGGCTTCGTGAACCTGCGGCTGCGCCCGGGGTGGCTGTCCGACCGGGTGGCGGCGGCCATCGGTGACGAGTCGGTGGGGGTCGACGCGGCGGCGGAGCCGGCCCGGGTGGTCGTCGACTACTCGGGCCCCAACATGGCCAAGGAGATGCACGTGGGCCACCTGCGGTCGACCATCCTCGGCGACTGCCTGGCCAACGTATTGGAGCTCCTGGGCCACCAGGTGGAGCGGGTCAGCCACGTGGGGGACTGGGGCACCCAGTTCGGGATGCTGGTGGCCCACCTGGAGGACGTCCGCCCCCAGGTGCTCTCGGGGCCCGGGGAGCCCGGGGAGCCGGACCTCGAGCTCGGCGACCTGGTGGCGTTCTACCAGGCCGCCAAGGTCCGCTTCGACACCGACCGGGCGTTCGGGGACCGGGCCCGCCGACGGGTCGTGGACCTCCAGTCGGGGGCGGCGGGGGCGGCGGCGGCGTGGCGAGCCCTGGTCGGCGCCTCCCGGCGGGAGAACCGCCTGGTCTACGAGCGGCTCGGCGTGGAGGGCCTGGTGGAGCGGGGCGAGTCGACCTACCAGCCCGGGCTGGCCCAGGTGGTGGCCGACCTGGTGGCGGCGGGGCTGGCGGTGGTGGACGACGGGGCCACCTGCGTCTTCGTGGAGGGGTTCACCAACGCCGCCGGGGAGCCGCTCCCCCTCATCGTCCAGAAGGCCGACGGCGGCTACACCTACGCCACCACCGACCTGGCCGCCGTGCGCCACCGGGTCGAGGCCGGGGCCGACCGGCTGGTTTACGTGGTCGACGCCGGCCAGTCCCAGCACCTGGAGATGGTCTTCGCCGTGGCTCGCAGGGCGGGGTGGCTCCCCCCCGGCGTTACCGCCACCCACGTGGCGTTCGGGCTGGTGCTCGGGGCTGGGGGCAAGCGCCTCCGCACCCGCTCGGGCCAGACGGTGCGACTCCGGGACCTGCTCGACGAGGCGGTGGCCCGGGCCCGGGCCTTCCTCGACGAGAGGGCCGCCGAGCGGGAGGAGCCCCTCCCCCCCGACGCCGACGGGGTGGCCCAGGTGGTGGGCATCGGCGCGGTCAAGTACGCCGACCTCAGCCAGAACCGCCAGAGCAACTACGTCTTCTCCTACGACCGGATGCTGAGCCTCAAGGGCAACACCGCGCCCTACCTCATGTACGCCCACGCCCGGATTCGCTCCATCCTCGGGGAGGCCGGTGCCGCCCCCGGAGCCGGGCCGGGCCGGGTGGAGGTGGTGCTGCACGCCCCCCAGGAGCTGGAGCTGGCCAAGCGCCTGGTCGAGGTGGGCGACGTGTGCCAGCGGGTGGCGGCCGAGCTCGCCCCCAACCACCTGTGCGCCTACCTCTACGACCTCTCCCAGGCCTACAACCAGTTCTACGAGCACTGCCCGGTGCTCCAGGCCGGCGAGCCCGACCTCCGGGCGTCGCGCCTGGCCCTGTGCCAGGTGACCGCCGCCACCCTTCGCCGGGGCCTGGCCCTGCTGGGCATCGGGGCCCCGGCGCGCATCTGACCGCCCGCCGTGGTGCCGTGGGCCCGCCCCCGCCCCTCAGCGCCGTCGGCGAGCGGCTGACCGGGGCGACCGCCCGCTCCCGTCGCCCGAGGGTGGCGCCGTCCCCGCCTCGCTCGTCACCTCGGTGGGCTCGTTGAACCCCCCGGCGGCCCGGGCCTCGGGACGGGGCGGGCGCAGGTGGAACGGCACCGAGGTGACCACGGTGTTGCGCCGGAAGAGCAGCCGGAACTTGAGCAGCAGGGCGCTCTGGTTGTGGAGGAGCTGCTCCCACCAGCGGCCGAGCACGAACTCCGGCAGCACCACGGTGATGATGTCGTCCTCGCGGGCGGCGTCCAGCTCGTCGAGGTGGCGCAGCACGGGCTGGGTGAGCTCCCGGTAGGGGGAGTACAGGGTCTGCAGCTCCACCTCGAGGCCGAAGCGCTCCCACTGCTCGGTGATGCGGGCCATGTCGTCCTCGTCGGTCACCACCGACAGCGCCACCAGGCGGTCGGGGGCCAGGGACTTGGCGTAGCTGAGGGCGGCCAGCACGCCCTGGTGGACGTTGCCCACCAGCACCACGACGGTGTGGGTGTGGCTGGCCGGCCGGTAGCCCTCGGGCACCGCCAGCAGCTCGGTGATCCGCTGGTAGTGGCGGCGGATGGCCCGCAGCAGCACGACGATCAGGGGGATGAGCACGGCGGGGATCCATGCCCCCTGGGTGAACTTGGAGACGACCACGACCACCGCCACCACCAAGGTGGCGGTGGCACCCACGGCGTTGACGACGGTGCCCCGCCGCCACCCCGCCTCGTGCTCCCGCAGGTGGTGGCGGACCATGCCCGCCTGGGACAGGGTGAAGCCGGTGAACACCCCGACCGCGTAGAGGGGGATGAGGGCGGTGGTCCGCCCGTCGAAGGCCACCAGCAGGGCGCCGGCGGCGGCGGCCAGGACCAGGATCCCGTTGGAGAAGACCAGCCGGTCCCCGCGGTTGGCGAGCTGGCGTGGCAGGAAGCCGTCGCGGGCGAGGATCGACGACATGCTGGGGAAGGCGTTGAAGGCAGTGTTGGCGGCCAGGATGAGGATGGCCGCGGTGGCGGTCTGGAGGAGGAGGTAGGGGGCCGAGCCGGCACCGAAGACCCCCCCCGCCATGATCGACAGCAGGGTCTCGTCCTCGGAGGCGGTGGGTCGCAGGCGGTGGGCGAGGACCGAGATCCCGAAGAAGAAGGAGCTCAGGATCAGGCCCATCCACACCAGGGTGGTGGCGGCGTTCCTCGACTCGTCCTTGCGGAAGGAGGGGACTCCGTTGGAGATGGCCTCGATGCCCGACAGGGCCACCGCGCCGGACGAGAAGGCCCGCATGAGCGCCAGCGCCGTCACCCCCGTGACCAGGGCGCCGCCCCGGGTCAGCTCGGCCAGGGCGTCCTGGTCGGGTGGCATGGGCTCCAGCTCGCCGGCGAAGGAGCGGACCAGGCCCACGACCAGCAGCGAGCCCAGGGTGAGCACGTACACGTAGGTGGGGATGGCGAAGAGCCGGCCCGACTCCTTGACGCCACGGAGGTTGCCGGTGGTGAGCAGGGCGATGAAGGCCAGGCCCAGGACGACCCGCCGGTCCCGCAGCTCGGGGACGGCGGAGGTGATGGCGGCCACGCCCGCCGAGACCGACACGGCCACGGTCAGCACGTAGTCGACGAGCAGCGACGCCCCGGCCACGAGGGAGGGCATGACCCCGAGGTTGTCCCGGGAGACCACGTAGGACCCACCGCCCTGGGGGTAGGCGTAGATGGTCTGGCGGTAGCTGGTGACCACGATGGCGAGCAGGACCACCACGATCAGGGCGATGGGGATGAGGTACTCCAGGGCGTCCAGGGCGGCGAGGGGCACCAGCACCAGGAGGATCTCCTCGGTGGCGTAGGCGGTGGAGGAGATGGCGTCGGAGGCGAAGACGGCCAGCGCCACCACCTTGCCCAGGCGCTGCTGGCTCTCCTCGGTGGTGGCGAGAGGCTTGCCCACGAGCAGCCGCTTGAAGCTGGACAGCATCTCCGGTTCCCCTCTGTCGGCCACCAGCGCGGGTGGCCCTCAGCGTAGAGGTTGGCGGTGGCGCTGCACCCGTACCGGTCGCCCGGCGCTGGCTACCATGGACCGGCCCGCCTACGCCCTCGGGGGAGGTGCCCCAACCGTGCACATGGTCATCGTCGGGTGTGGCAGGGTGGGCAACGCCCTGGCCACCGAGCTGGTGCAGCGAGGCAACACCGTGGGCGTGATCGACAAGCAGCCCCAGGCCTTCGTGCGGCTCCCCACCGGACCGCCGGTCCGCACCGTCACCGGCTTCGGCTTCGACCGCGACCGGCTGGTCGAGGCGGGGATCGAGGAGGCGGGTGCGCTGGCCGCGGTGACCAGCGGCGACAACTCCAACATCGTGGTGGCCCGGATCGCCAAGGAGACCTTCGGCGTGGAGCGCGTGATGGCCCGGATCTACGACCCGGGCCGGGCGGCCATCTACGAGCGGCTGGGGGTCCCCACCGTGGCCACGGTGGCGTGGACCACCGACCAGGCCCTGCGCCGGCTGCTGCCCGCCCAGACCCGCACCGAGTGGATCGACCCCACCGGGGACGTGGCGGTGGTGGAGCGGGCCCTGCCGCGGCGGTGGGCGGGGCGGCTGCTGTCCGAGCTCGACGAGCCGGGGAGGTGGCGGCTGAGCGCGCTCACCCGGGGCGGAGAGGCCTCCGTGCCCGGCCCCGCCCTGGTGGGCCAGGAGGGGGACCTGCTGCTGTTGGCCGTGGGCACCGAGGCGCTGGCGGAGCTGGAGGAGCGCCTGGCCGAGGCAGGGGAGGGGAAGGGGGCCTGATGCGGGTGGTCATCGCCGGTGGCGGGGCGGTCGGGTGCTACATCGCCTCCGACCTCAAGGCGGCCGGCCACGAGGTGCTGGTGCTGGAGCAGTCGGTCGAGGTGGTGGAGCGGGCCCAGGCGTGCGGCGAGTACCCCGGCATCTCCTTCACCGTGGCCGACGCCTGCGAGCTGTCCTCGCTCCGTGACGCCAAGCTGGGGACCGCCGACGTGGTCGCCGCCGTCACCGGCGACGACGAGGACAACCTCGTCGTGTCGCTGCTGGCCAAGCAGGAGTTCGCGGTGCCCCGGGTGGTGGCCCGGGTCAACCACCCCAAGAACGAGTGGCTGTTCACCGAGGCCTGGGGCGTCGACGTCTCGGTCTCCACCCCCCACCTGCTGACCGCCCTGGTCGAGGAGGCGGTGACGGTGGGGACCCTGGTCCGGCTGCTGCAGCTGGAGCGGGGCCGGGCCCGCCTGGTGGAGGTGACCCTGGCCGAGGGCTCGCCGGCGGCGGGCACCATGGTGATGGACCTGGGCCTGCCCCGGGACTCGACCGTGGTGGCGATCATCCGCGAGGACCACGTCGTGGTCCCGAGGGGGGACACGCGGTTGCAGGCTGACGACGAGGTGATCGTGCTGGGCACGCCCGACTCGGAGGGCGACGTGCGCCAGGCCCTGGTCGGAGACTGAGGCCCGGCCGGGCGGGGGCGCCGGCGGTCAGACCAGGAGGGTGTAGGCGGGGTTGTGCAGCACCAGCCGCTGGCGCTCCCTGCGGGCCACGCCCTCGAGGACCACGGCCCGGCCCGGGCCCAGCCCGGGGATGCGGCGGCGTCCGGTGAACACCGCCACGGCCTCGCCGACGCCGTCGCTCACGGAGATCTCGAGCCACGGCCCCCCCGCCCGGGGCACCAGGCGCAGCCCGGTGACCTCGCCCGCCACCCGCACCGGGCAGCGCAACGGGCAACGGTCGAGCCGCTCGGTGTCGATCTCGAGGTGGGCGAAGCGACCGGCCAGCCGCTCCCGCTCCAGCTCCTCGACGGTGGCGGTCAGCCCCCGCACCACCCGCTTGAGGCCCACGCCCCAACGCTACCGCCGTCGCCGGCTCCCGGCGGTGACCCCGGCCCGGCGGCTGCTCAGGAAGCCCCGCCGGGCACGGCGGCGTCGAGGAAGCTCAGCACCGCCACCGCCCAGGCCTGGGGCGCCTCGTGCTGGGGGCTGTGGCCGGCGCCGGCGACGAGCTCCAGGCGGGCGCCGGGGATGGCCCGGGCCAGGCGGCGGCTGGGCTCGGAGAACAGATGGTCGTGCTCGCCGCACAGCACCAGGGTGGGGACGGCCAGGGCGGCCAGGGCGGCCAGGCGGTCGCCCTGGTCGAGCATCTCCGCCACCATGGCCACGTACATCGCCGGCGATGACGCCCGCAGCTTGCGGTCGGTGAGTGCGGCCCACGCCTCCCTGCTGTGGTGGGGGCGGTGGGCCGGGACCTGCAGCAGGCCGCCCCCGCCCATGGCCGCCACCAGGTCGGCGAGGGCGCCCATGCCCCGGTCGCGGACCAGCTCCACCGACCCCAGGGCCATGGCCCGGTCCACCCCCACCGCCCCGTGGTGGGTGTCCATGAGGACCAGGGCGGTGAGGCGCCCCGGGCACCCGATGGCAACCCGTTGGGCCACCATCCCCCCCATGGAGTGCCCCATCAGGGCGAAGCGGTCCCAGCCCAGGGCGCCGGCGGCGCCGACCAGGTCACCGGCCAGGATCTCGAGGCCGTACTCCCCCTCGCCCGCCGGCGCGTCGCTCTCGCCGTGGCCACGCAGGTCGGGGACCACCATGTGCCAGCCGGAGGCGGCGAAGCGCTCGAGGTGGTCGGCGAAGTCCTCCTTGGCCCCGGTGAGGCCGTGGGCGACGAGGAGCGGGCGCCCCCCCTGGCCAGACTCGATGGCGGCCAGCTCCACGGTGGCGGTGGGCACCCGCCGGGCGGTCGGGGACATGCGACCATCCTGGCAGGCGGGCCCGGCGGCAGCCCGGGATGCCCCCACCGTGGGCGCGGGGCCTAGACTTCGTGCCCACCGTCGGCCAGGGAGGGCACGCCAGGCACGGAGAGGGCAGGGACGAGAGGCACGACGCCAGGCGCGGGACGAGAGGCAGGGACGAGAGGGTGCCGGTGACGGTTCGACCAACGTGGGTCCTGGCGCTGAGGGCCTTCGGCAGCGCGGCCATGCTGGTGTGGCTGCTGCCCCAGGTCCACCTGCCACTGTCCCGGTGGGACCTGCGGGCCGCCGGCTGGCTGGGGGCGGCGCTGGCCGTCACCTTCGTCGGCATCGTCCTGTCCGCCCTGCGCTGGCGCCAGGTGCTGGCCGCCCTGGGGCTGCGGGCGCGGGTCTCGTCGCTGGTCTCGTGGTACCTGGCCGGCCAGTTCGTGGGGAACTTCCTGCCCTCGACCATCGGCGGCGACGTGGTCCGGGTCACGCGCCTGTCGGCGGCCACCGGTGAGCGCGCCAAGACGTTCGCCTCGGTCGTGCTGGAGCGGTTGAGCGGCTGGCTGGTGCTGCCGGTCATCACCCTGGTGGCCATGCTCATCAACCCCAGGCTGCGCGACCTGGGCCGGGCCAGCGACCTGGCCCTCCTGCTGGCGGTCGTCACCCTGGGGCTGCTGGGCGTCGTCGTGGCCGCGGTGGCCAGCCCGTGGGTGGGTGGCCGGCTGGCGGGTTCGGCCGGCTGGCGCCGCTTCGCGGCCGCCCTCCACCTCGGGATGGGGCGGTTCCGCCGCCGGCCCGGCGCCGCCGCCAGCGTGCTCCTGTTGGGCGTCGCCTACCAGCTGGCCATGGTCCTGGGCGCCTTCCTGGCCGCCCGGGCCCTGGGCCTCACCCTCGGCCTCACCGCCGCCCTCGCCTTCGTGCCGGTGGTGGCCATCACCCAGGTTCTGCCCGTCACCCTGGGCGGGCTGGGCCTGCGGGAGGGGGCCTTCGTCCTCTTCCTGCGCCCCCTCGGCGTGGCCACCGGCCAGGCCGTGGCCCTGGGCCTGCTGCTGTACGGGTTGAACCTGGCCGTCAGCCTCCTCGGGGCCCCCTCCTTCGCCGCCGGGCCCCGTCCCGCTCGCGCCCTGGCATGAGGGGCCGCCCGCTGCGGTGGTGGAGGGAGCTGGCCTACGTCGCCGCCTTCTACGGCGTCTACTCGGTCATCCGCAACCAGTTCGGCTCGGCCGCGGTGAGCCGGGCCGAGGCCCTGGCCAACGCCGACGTGGTGATCGGCGTCGAGCGGGCGCTCGGCGCCTTCCACGAGGGGACGGTCCAGGAGTGGTTCCTCGACCTCCGGTGGTTCATCCAGGGATGGAACCTCTTCTACGGGACCTCCCACTTCGTGGTGACCACCGCCGTCCTGGTCTACCTGTTCCGACGGTGGCCCGGCCGCTACGTGTGGGCCCGCGACGTCCTGGCCACCACCACCGCCCTGGCCCTGGTCGGGTTCGCCACCTTCCCCCTGCTGCCGCCCCGCCTGCTGCCCGCCTCCTACGGGTTCGTCGACACCCTGGCCAGCTACGGGGGGCTGTGGTCGTTCGACTCGGGGGCGGTGCAGGCGGTCTCCAACCAGTACGCGGCCATGCCCAGCCTCCACGTGGGGTGGTCGCTGTGGTGCGCCCTGGCGCTGCTCCCCGTGGTCCGCCGCCGGTGGGCCGCCGCCCTCTTGGTCGCCTACCCGGTGGCGACCCTGTTCGCCACCGTGGTCACCGCCAACCACTTCTGGCTGGACGGCGCCGGCGGCGCGGCCGCCCTGGCCCTCGGTGCGGTGGTGGCGTCGTGGCGGGACCGGCGGCGGGGGGAGGTGGGCGGTGCGGTGGCACCCGGGCGGCCCGATCCCGTCGAGGTGGCCCCGGCCGGGGACCGCGCCGCCGCCGGGTCCATCTCCAGTTAGCGTCGTTGCCACATACCCCAGAGCCAGGACGTCCCGCCATGCTCCTCGACACGATCGCCGGCCCGGCCGACCTGCGCCGCCTCTCCTACGCCGAGCTGGCCCAGCTCTCGGCGGAGATCCGGGCGTTCATCGTGGACGCGGTGACCGCCAACGGGGGGCACCTGGGGTCCAACCTGGGGGCGGTGGAGCTCACCCTGGCGGTCCACCGTGTCTTCGACTCGCCCCGGGACATCATCCTGTGGGACACCGGCCACCAGGCCTACGTGCACAAGCTCGTCACCGGCCGGAGCCACGCCTTCACCGCCCTCCGCCAGGCCGATGGCCTGTCCGGCTACCCCAGCCGGGAGGAGTCCGAGCACGACTGGATCGAGAACAGCCATGCCTCCACCGTCCTCAGCTACGCCCACGGCCTGGCCACCGCGGTGGAGCTCGGCGGCCAGGACCGCCGGGTGGTGGCCGTCATCGGCGACGGGGCGATGACGGGGGGCATGGCCTACGAGGGCCTGAACAACCTCGGCCACAGCGGCCGCGACGTCATCGTCATCCTCAACGACAACGGCCGGTCCTACGCCCCGACCGTCTCCAACCTCTCCGAGAGCCTGGCCCGCATCCGCCTCAACCCCACCTACATGCGCCGCCAGCGCCGCCTGGAGCAGCTCCTTCGGGACGTCCCGGTGGTGGGCGAGCACCTGGAGAGGGCGGTGGAGGGGGCCAAGGCGGCGCTGCGGGAGATGCTCGAGCCCACCGCCTTCTTCGAGGCCCTGGGCGTGCGCTACACCGGCCCCCTCGACGGTCACGACCTGGCCGGCCTGGAGACCGCCCTCCGCCAGGCCAGCGCCTTCGAGGGGACCATCGTGGTGCACGTGCTCACCCAGAAGGGGCGGGGCCACCCCCCCGCCGAGGAGGACCCCGTCAAGTGCCTCCACGACACCTCGGTGTGCAAGCCCGGCTCCTACACCGCCGCCTTCGGCGACGCCCTCGTCGCTGCCGCCGAGTCGGATCCCCGGATCGTGGCCATCACCGCGGCCATGCCCGACTCCACCGGGCTGCTGCCCTTCGGCGCCCGCTTCCCCGACCGCCTCTTCGACGTGGGCATCGCCGAGCAGCACGCCGTCACCGCCGCCTCGGGGATGGCCATGGGGGGGTTGCGCCCGGTGGTGGCCATCTACTCCACGTTCCTGACCCGGGCCTTCGACCAGGTCAACCTGGACGTCGGCCTCCACCGCCAGCCGGTGGTGCTCTGCCTGGACCGGGCCGGCATCACCGGGGACGACGGGCCCAGCCACCACGGCCTGCTCGACATGGCGCTGCTGACCAAGGTGCCGGGCATGACCGTGTTCGCACCCTCCTCCTACCAGGAGCTGGAGGTGATGCTGGGGGAGGCCCTGGCCCGCACCTCGGGCCCCTGCGCCCTGCGCTGGCCCAAGACCGCCGCCCGCCAGGTGCCCCCCGAACAGGTGGGCGCCGGGCTCTCGGCCCGCCGCGTGCGCCGGGGGGACGGCGCCGTGGCCATCCTGGCGGTGGGCAAGATGGTCGCCGCCGCCGAGGAGGCGGCGGGGCTGCTGGCCGAGTCCGACATCTCGGCCACGGTGTGGGACGTGCGGGTGGTCAAGCCCCTGGACCCCGAGATGGTGAGCGACGCCGCCCGCCACGCCCTGGTGGTCACCGTCGAGGACGGCATCCGCGTCGGTGGGGCCGGCTCCCAGATCGCCGACGCCATCGCCGACCAGTCCGAGAGCCGGGTGGGCCCGCCGGTGCTGGTCCTCGGCGTCCCCGCCGAGTTCATCCCCCACGGCAAGCCCGACCGCATCCTGGCCGGCCTGGGCCTCGACGGCCCCGGGGTGGCGGCGGCCACGGCCAAGGCCGCGGCCGCGGCGTCGTGGTGAGGCACGCCCGAACGCTGGGGCCAGACCTGCTAGACGGGTGGGGGAGCCGCTAGCAGAGGGGGCCACCATGTCGCACCGCCGGAGCGTGTCCAAGCGCAGGCTCGCCGCCCTGGCCATGGCGCTGGTCCTGGTGGGAACGGCCTGCGCCAACGGGGGGGAGCCGGTCGACCTCGGTGGCGAAGGGGACGGCGGCGACGTGCTGGTGGCGGCCATCAGCGGGGAGCCGGACCGCCTCGACCCCCACCTGACCAGCGCCTACCCCAGCTTCCAGGTGCTGGAGAACATCTACGACACCTTGGTGCAGCCGGCCGAGGACCTGAGCATCGAGCCCGCCCTGACCACCGGCTGGGAGGTCTCCCCTGACCAGCTGGTGTGGACCTTCCCCCTCCGCGACGGCGTGGTGTGGCACAACGGGCGGGAGCTGGTCGCCGACGACGTGGTCTTCAGCTACCAGCGGATCATGGACGAGGAGGTGGGGGCGGCCAACGCCTTCCGCTTCGACTCGGTCGAAGAGGTCACCGCCCCCGACGACCGCACGGTCGTCATCCGCCTCAGCCGACCGACACCCAACCTGTTGGTCCAGATCGGCGGCTTCAAGGGCATGGCCATCGTCCCCCGGGAGATCGTGGAGGACGGCAGCATCGACACCGAACCGGTGGGCACGGGGCCGTTCCGCTTCGTGGAGCAGCGCCCCGACGGGGAGATCGTCCTCGAGGCCAACCCCGACTACTGGCAGGAGGGCCTGCCCGAGCTGGCCGGGGTGGTCTTCCGCCCCATACCCGACCCCACCGTACAGCTCACCAACCTCCAGACCGGCGAGGTCGACTGGGCCGACGGCGTGCCGCTCCAGCAGCTCGACGAGCTGGCGGAGAGCGACGACGTGGTGGTGGAGACGGTCCCCGGCGGCGACTACTGGTACCTGGCGGCCAACCAGGCCCGACCACCCTTCGACGACGTGCGGGTCCGGCGGGCCATCGCCTTCGCCATCGACCGGGCGGCGGTCACCGAGGCGGCCAAGTTCGACGCCGCCGAGCCCACCCAGGTCGCCATCCCCGAGGGGAACCCGTTCTACCTCGACTACGCGCCCTACGAGCAGGACCCCGACACGGCCAGGAGCCTGCTGGAGGAGGCCGGCGTGGCCGAGGGGCTGAGGATGGACCTCATGGTCACCAACGAGTTCCCCGAGACCGTCACCGCCGCCCAGGTCATCGAGAGCCAGCTGGGCGAGGTGGGCATCGACGTGAGCATCCGGGAGCTGGACTTCAGCACCTGGCTCGACGAGCAGGGCAACGGCAGCTTCGACTCGTTCCTGCTGGGGTGGCTGGGCAACATCGACCCCGACGACTTCTACTACGCCCAGCACCGCACCGGGGCCAAGTTCAACTTCCAGGGCTACTCCAACCCCACCGTCGACGACCTGTTGGACCGGGCCCGGGTGGAGGTCGACTCGGAGGAGCGCCAGGACCTCTACGACCAGGCGGCCAGGATCATCGTGGACGAGGCCAGCTACGTGTACCTGTACCACCCCGACGTGGTGAACGCCTGGGCTCCCGACGTGGAGGGCTACGGCACCCGCCGGGACGCCGCCATCCGCTTCGAGGCCACGTCCCTCAGGGGGTGAGCCCGGCGGCGCTCTGGACCGCCTGCCGGCTGGGAGGCGGCGAACGGTCCAGAGGAACGGGGGGGTGAGCCGGGCGGGGGTGGTGACGAGGCCGGGGCGGTGAGCGGCTACGCCCTCCGGCGGGTGGGCCAGGCCGCCCTGGTGATGCTGGGGGTCAGCGTCATCGTCTTCGCCCTGGCGCACCTGGTGCCGGGCGACCCCGTCCGCCGGGCCCTCGGGACCAGGTTCGACCCCGACGTGTACGAGGTCCTCCACCGCCGGGCCGGGTTCGATCGGCCCCTTCCCGAGCAGTACGTGCGCTGGCTGGGCAACGCCCTCACCGGAGACCTGGGGGTGAGCTTCCGCAGCGGCCGTCCCGTCACCGAGCTGGTGGTGGAGCGCCTCCCCGCCACCTTCCTGCTGGCCGGGGCGGCCCTGGCGGTGGCCCTGGCCGTGGCCCTCCCCGCCGGGATCATCTCGGCGGTGCGGTCGGGCACGGCGCTCGACTACGCGGTCACCGCCGCCAGCCAGGTGGGGGTCTCGGTCCCCGACTTCTGGTCGGGGATCATGCTCATCCTCCTGTTCTCGCTGGTGCTGGGGTGGCTCCCGCCCTCGGGGTACGTCTCTCCCCTGGAGGACCCCGCCGGCTTCCTCCGCCACCTGGTCCTGCCGGCGGTGACGGTGGGCGTGGTGTCGGGCTCAATCCTCACCCGCTTCGTGCGCTCGGCGGTGCTCGACGCCCTCCACCAGGACTACGCCCGCACCGCCCGGGCCAAGGGGCTCACCGAGCGCACCGTGGTGGGCCGCCACGTGCTCCGCAACGCCCTGGTGCCCATCGTGACGGTGGTGGGCCTCCAGCTCGCCTTCCTGCTGAGCGGGGTGGTCGTGGTGGAGGTGATCTTCGCCTGGCCCGGCCTGGGGCGCCTGGCCCTCGACGCCGCCCAGCGCCGTGACTACCCGGTGCTGCAGGGCGCGGTGCTGCTGTTCTCCCTGACCTTCCTGGTCGTGAACCTGGTGGTCGACCTCCTCTACGCCTACCTCGACCCGAGGATCCGCTACTGATGGCCGACCCCACGGCCCCCGGGGTGGCCGGGGAGGCGGGGGCGCCGCCCCTGCCCCACCGGGGCCGGGTGGCCCAGGTGGCGGGCGTCCTGGCCCAGAACCGCCTGGCCGTCGCCGGGGTGGCGGTGCTGGCGGTGCTGGTCCTGGCGGCCCTGGCCGGGGAGGCGGTGGCGCCCCACCCCCCGACCAGGGTCGACGTGGCCCAGCGGCTGCTGGGGCCCAGCCTCTCCCACCCCTTCGGCACCGACGAGCTGGGACGGGACGTCCTCAGCCGGGTGATGGTGGCGGCCCGGGTGTCCTTGCAGGTGGGGTTCGTGGCGGTGGGGATCTCCCTTGTCGCCGGGGTCACCGTGGGGCTGGTGGCCGGCTTCTACGGTCGGGTGGTCGACACCGTCCTCATGCGGGCCATGGACATGGTCTTCGCCTTCCCCTTCCTCCTCCTCGCCATCGCCATCATCGCCGTGCTGGGCCCGGGCATCACCAACGCCATGATCGCCATCGGCGTGGTGTACACCCCGATCTTCGCCCGGGTGGCCCGGGCCAGCGTGCTGTCGGTGCGCGAGGAGGTGTTCGTGCGGGCCGCCCGGTCGCTGGGGGCGTCGGACCTGCGGATCGTCACCCGCCACGTCCTTCCCAACGTGGTGGGACCGGTGATCGTGCAGACCTCCCTCAGCCTGGCCTTCGCCATCCTCTCCGAGGCCGCCCTGTCCTTCCTCGGCCTGGGGGTGCAGCCCCCCGACCCGGCCTGGGGGCGCATGCTGGCCGAGGGCCGGGCCTTCGTGCGGCAGGCGCCGTGGATGGGCATCTTCCCGGGCCTGGCCATCGTGGCCACGGTCATGGCGTTCAACTTCGTGGGCGACGGCCTGCGGGACGCGCTCGACCCCAGGCAGCAGTCGGTCATCGAGTCCCGGGGACGGGCCGGGTAGTGCCGCCGAGGCCTCGGTGACCGCCGGCTGGACCGGGGAGGTGGTCCTCTCGGTCCGCCACCTGTCGGTCAGCTTCGGCACCGCCCGGGGACGGGCCCGGGCGGTCGACGACGTCAGCTACGACCTCCACCGGGGCGAGACCCTGGCCATCGTGGGGGAGTCAGGGTCGGGGAAGAGCGTGAGCGTGCTGTCCCTGGTCAGGCTCATCCCCGAGCCCCCCGGGCGGGTCGAGGGGGAGGTGCGCTTCGGGGGGAGGGACCTGGTGGCCGCCGCCCCGCACGAGCTGCGCCGGGTGCGGGGCAACGACATCGCCATGGTGTTCCAGGACCCGATGACATCGCTCAACCCGGTCCTCACCGTGGGCCGCCAGCTCACCGAGGGGATGGAGGTGCACCTGGGGCTCTCCGGCGGGGAGGCCCGGGAGCGGGCGGTGGAGCTGCTGGAGCGGGTGGGGATCCCCGGGGCCGCCCGCCGCCTCGACGACCACCCCCACCAGCTCTCGGGGGGCATGCGCCAGCGGGTGATGATCGCCATGGCCCTCGCCTGCCAGCCCGACATCCTGGTGGCCGACGAGCCCACCACCGCCCTCGACGTGACCGTCCAGGCCCAGATCGTCGATCTCATCGGGGGGCTCCAGGCGGAGCTGGGCATGGCCGTGCTCTGGATCACCCACGATCTGGGCGTGGTGGCGGGCGTCGCCGACCGGGTCCTGGTGCTGTACGGGGGCCAGGTGGTGGAGGAGGGGCCGGTCGACGACCTCTATGCCACCCCCGCCCACCCCTACACCCGGGGCCTGCTCGGGTCCCTGCCGGTCCTGGGGGCACGACGGGGCCCGCTGGTGACCATCCCCGGGCTGCCCCCCGACCCGGTGGAGCTCCCGCCCGGGTGCCCCTTCTACGACCGCTGCTCCGAGCGCCGGGACCAGCGCTGCGCCACCGAGCGGCCCCCCCTGGTCGAGGTGGCCGCCGGGCACCGGGTGGCCTGCTGGTACGCGGGGGACGGTGGCGGGGCGTGACGGCGGCCGCCGGACCCCTCGTGGTGGTGGAGGACCTGGTGGTGCGCTTCCCGGTCCACGGCGGCGGGGTGCTCCGCCGCCACGTGGCCGACGTCAGGGCGGTGGACGGGGTCTCCTTCGAGATCGACCGTGGCCAGACCCTGGGGCTGGTGGGGGAGTCGGGCTGCGGCAAGTCCACCACCGCCCTGGCCGTTCTCCGCCTCATCGAGCCGACCGGCGGTCGGGTGGTCTTCGACGGCGTGGAGGTCACCGCCCTGGGCCGGCGCCCGCTGCGGGCCCTGCGCCGGCGCATGGCCATGGTCTTCCAGGACCCCTACGCCTCCCTGAACCCTCGCATGTCGGTGGGCGCCACCGTGGGGGAGGCCCTCGACATCCACGGGCTCCACCCCGGGCGCCAGGGCCGACGGCGACGGGTCGGGGACCTGCTGGAGCTGGTGGGCCTGCGGGCGACCACCGGCCGCCGCTTCCCCCACGAGCTCTCCGGGGGCCAGCGTCAGCGGGTGGGCATCGCCCGGGCCCTGGCCACCGAGCCCGACCTCCTCGTCTGCGACGAGCCCATCGCCGCCCTCGACGTGTCCATCCAGGCCCAGATCATGAACCTGCTCCGGTCGCTGCAGGAGGAGCTGGGCCTCACCTACCTGTTCATCGCCCACGACCTGGCCGCGGTGCGGCACCTCAGCGACCGCATCGCGGTCATGTACCTGGGCAGGCTCGTGGAGGTGGCCGGGGCCGACGCCCTGGCCCGCCGCCCCCAGCACCCCTACACCCGGGCCCTGCTCTCGGCCGTGCCGGTAGCGGACCCGCCCCGGGAGCGGGCCCGGCGCCGCACCATCCTCCAGGGCGACCTCCCCTGTGCCTCGGAGCCTCCGTCGGGCTGCAACTTCCGCACCCGCTGCCCCGAGGTGTTCACGCCCTGCCCGTGGGTGGACCCCGCCCTCCAGTGGGTGGGGGCCGACCACCGGGCCGCCTGCCACCTCCACGGGGTCGTGGCCCGCCCCGGGCGCTACTTGGACGGCTCGTAGAAGGGGTCGGTGCCGGCGGCGTGGTCGGTGACGTCGACCACCTGGGCGATCTCGGGGATGCGGTCCTCGATGATGGCCTTGATGCCCTCGGTCAGGGTGAGCTGGGCCAGCCCGCAGCCCTGGCAGCCGCCACCCATGGTGAGGTAGGCGGTGTCGCCGTCGATGCGGTCCACGGCGGCGAAGCCGCCGTGCATGGCCAGCTGGGGGTTGATCTCGCCATCGAGGAGCTGGGCCAGCCGCTCCTCCATGGTCCCCTCCAGGTCGACCTCACCGGTCGGCGCCACCGGCGACATGGCCGAGCCGGGCTGGGGTCGGTTGGGGTTGCGCAGCACCAGCCCGGTGGCATCGGCGTGATCGAGGGTGGCGCCCCGGAGCTTGTCCACCGCGCCGGCGGGGATGAGCACCGGGAGCTCGCCGCTGTGGCCCAGGGCGTCGTCGGGGCCGGCGCCGGCGACGGGCTCGAAGGTGAGCTCGTAGGCGTACTCGACGCCGGACTGGCCGGTGACGTCGAGGCGGAGGGCCAGCTCATCGTGCCCCGCCTCGGCCGCCCGGGATTCGAGGATCAGGGCCCGGGCGGCGTCGGTGACGGTCACGACGGGCCGGTCGGTGGTCACGTCAGGCATGGGCCCAGCCTAGCGGTCCCGCCCCGTGGGCCGATCTGGGGGCCGATCTGGCGGGGTGGAGGCCCTCGCGCTCGGATCTCCGGTCACTCGGCGTCGCCCAGCGACGCTGAGTGACCGGAGAAGGGGCGGGCCCCCCGGTGCATCCTGAGCCGGACCCGGGCCCGGGGGGCCGCCGCGCTCGGGCGTTGCCGGCGACCGGGCGTAGGGTCGGGCCGGTGACCGCTCCCGGTCCCCCGTCCCTCGGTCGGGGCGTCGTCGTGGGCGCCGGCGACCCCGTCCCCCCGCCCTGGTCGGGGGCCCCGGTGACCGTCGTCGACGATGCCGCCCTCCGAGAACCGGCCTCCACGGTGGCCGCCCTCCACGATGCCTGGGCCCGGCGCCGGCCGGTGACGGTGCTCCTGGCGGTCGACCCCGGGCAGTTCCGGGAGCCGGCCTCGTGGCGGGCCGAGCCCTGGACCGTCCCCGCCGACTTCGAGCCCTGGACGGACCGTCTGCACTTCCTGGTGTGGGCCAACGCCTATGACGCCCGGGGCGGGGGCGAGCCGGTGTGGTGGTGGGCCCGCAAGGCCCTACGCCTCGGCGCCGCGACCGGGGGCCCGGCCGACGTGGTCCTCCCCGACGGGCGGCCGGCGTGGGTCGACGGCGGCCCCCGGGCCCCCCTGGACCCCGCCGCCGTGGGGGCGGTGGTGGTGCACCGGGAGTCGCTCGAGCTGGGCCGGCTGACCACCGTCCCTGCCCCGGTGGGGCCCACCGCCGACCTGGCCCCCGACCAGGTGGCGGCGGTGGCCCACCAGGTCGGCCCGGCGCGGGTCGTCGCCCCCGCCGGCTCGGGTAAGACCCGGGTGCTGACCGAGCGGCTCCGGCACCTGCTCGTCGACCGGGGGTGGGAGCGGGAGGTGGTGCTGGCGGTGGCCTACAACAAGGCGGCCCAGCTCGAGCTGGAGGACCGCTGCGCCGCCCTCCGTCCCCGGGTCAGCACCCTCAACGCCCTCGGGTACCGCCTGGTGTCCGAGGCCCGGGGCCGCACGCCACCGGTGCTGGACGAGCGCGAGGTCCGGCGCCTGCTCGACCGGCTGGTCCCCCGGCGCCGCCGGCGTGCCAACCTCGACCCGCTGGGCGCCTACCTCGAGGCTCTCTCGGCGGTGCGCCTGGGCCTTCGCGACCCGGCCCAGGTCGAGGACGAGCGCGACGACGTCCCCGGCCTGGCCGAGATCTTCGCTCCCTACCGGGCGGCGCTGGCCGAGGCCGGCGCCATCGACTTCGACGAGCAGGTCTACGCGGCGGTGGAGGCGCTGCTGGCGGACGGGACCCTGCGCCGCCGGGCCCAGGCCGGGTGCCGCCACCTCCTGGTGGACGAGTTCCAGGACCTAACCCCCGCCCACCTGCTGCTGCTGCGCCTGCTCTCCGTCCCCGGCCTCGACGTGTTCGGCGTGGGCGACGACGACCAGGTCATCTACGGCTACGCCGGCGCCGACCCCGGCTTCCTGATCGGCTTCGACGCCCGGTTCCCCGCCGCCGGCTCCCACCTGCTCGAGGTGAACTACCGGTGCCCGGCGCCGGTGGTGGCGGCGGCGCGGTCCCTGCTCTCCTACAACCGGCGGCGGGTGGCCAAGGAGATCCGCGCCGGCCCCGCCGCCGAGCCCGACCCGGGGGCCCTGGTCGTCCGCCACCACCCCTCCGACCAGGGGGCGGCGGCCGTGGCCGAGGTGGTGGGGGGGTGGCTGGCCGAGCCCGGGGTGGCCGGCACCGACGTGGCCGTGCTGGCCAGGGTGGGCTCGGCCCTGCTGGCCCCCCACGTGGCTCTGGCCGAGGCGGGCGTGCCCCTGTTCTCCAGCCTGCGCCCAGACGTGCTGGAGCGCACCGGCCTGCGGGCGGCCCTGGCCTACCTCCGCATCGGCGCCGACCCCGGCCACATCCAGGGGGAGGACGTGGTGGAGGTGCTGCGCCGCCCCAGCCGGGGCCTGCCCCGGTGGTTCCCCGACCGCCTGCGCCGGCGGTCCCGCTGGGACCTGGCCGGCCTGAGGGCCGTCGCCGCCTCGGTCCCCGAGCGGGCGGCCGGTCAGGTCCACCGCCTGGTCGACGACCTCGAGCTGGTCGCCGCCGCGGCGGAGGGCACCACCCGCCAGGTCCTGGTCGCCATCCGGGACGGCGTGGGGCTGGGTGGGGCCATGGGCCAGCTCGACGGCTCCCGGGGCGGGGGTGAGGGGTCGTCCCACCTCGACGACCTGGAGGCGCTGGAGCAGGTGGCCGGGCTCCATCCCGAGCCGGCCACCTTCGAGCCCTGGCTGCGGGCGCTGCTCCGCCGGGAGACGGTGCCGGACGGGGTGACGCTGTCGACGGTGCACCGGGTCAAGGGCCGGGAGTGGGACCGGGTGGCCGTCTTCGGCGTGACCGCCGGGCTGATGCCCCACCGGTTGGCCGTCGACGGGGAGGAGGAGCGCCGGGTCCTCCACGTGGCCCTCACCCGGGCCCGTCGCCGGGCGGTGCTGCTGGCCGACGCCGACCGCCCCTCGCCGTTCCTGGCCGAGCTGGCCGGCACCGCCCCCACCGGGCCCCTCGGCGCCCTCGACGGTGCCGTGCCCCCGCCCCGGCCGCGGTCAGGGCGGAGGGCCCCCGGGCCGGAGCCGGAC
>JBOGHU010000039.1:0-15193 GCA_050742255.1 Acidimicrobiales bacterium | reverse complement strand
GTGGGGCGCGCGGAGACGGGTCGAGGGCGCTACCGGCGCCTCCGTCGGACCCAACGGCGCCAGCGGCCCGGGGCTGACCTCTGTCGCTCGGCCCGGATCTCGGCCACGACCTTGGGGCCGGCGGCGTTGAGGATGTCCTCGGCTTCGTCGAGCAGGTCACCCACGCCCTCGCCCACCCCAACCCCGGGCGGCTCGTCGGGCGTGGGGGGCGAGACCATGGCCCCGTAGCTCCAGGCCACGTCGGCCAGGCGCCGCTCGTAGGCGGGGCAATCGACAGGGCAGCGCCAGGGCGCCTCGGGGGCGAGGTCGAGGTCGCACTTGCGCACCGTCTCGCCGTTCCCGTAGGTGCGGCTCTCGTAGTGCTTGCACTCCACCCGCATGGGCATGCCGCCAGTGTAGGGAGGAAGCCCCGGCCGTCACCGGCGGCAGGTCACCCCACCGATCCCTCCATCTGGAGCTCGATCAGGCGGCTCCACTCCACCGCGTACTCCATGGGCAGGGTGCGGGTCACCGGCTCGACGAAGCCGTTCACGATCATGCCCATGGCCTGCTCCTCGGACAGGCCCCGGGACATCAGGTAGAAGAGCTGGTCGTCGCCGACCTTGGACACGGTGGCCTCGTGGCCGATGACGGCGTCTCGCTCGCCGATCTCCTGGTAGGGGTAGGTGTCGCTGCGGCTGTGCTCGTCGAGGAGGAGAGCGTCGCACTGCACGTGGCTCTTGCACCCGTAGGCGCCGTCCTCCACCCGGACCAGGCCCCGGTAGCTGGTGCGGCCGCCGTCCTTGGAGATGGACTTGGAGACGATGCGGCTGGTTGTCTCGGGGGCGGCGTGGGTCATCTTGGCCCCGGCGTCCTGGTGCTGGCTCTGGCCGGCGTAGGCCACCGACAGCACCTCGCCCGAGGCCTTGGGGCCGACCATGACCACGGCGGGGTACTTCATGGTGAGACGGCTCCCGATGTTGCCGTCGATCCACTCCATGTGGCCCTCGGCCTCCACCCGGGCCCGCTTGGTGACCAGGTTGAACACGTTGTTGGACCAGTTCTGGATGGTGGTGTAGGTGACCCGGGCCGAGGGCTTGACCACGATCTCGACCACGGCCGAGTGCAGCGAGTCGGTGGTGTACACCGGCGCCGAGCACCCCTCGATGTAGTGCACCTTGGCGCCCTCGTCGGCGATGATGAGGGTCCGCTCGAACTGGCCCATGTTCTCGGCGTTGATCCGGAAGTAGGCCTGCAGCGGCATCTCCACCTCCACGCCGGGGGGCACGTAGATGAACGAGCCGCCCGACCACACCGAGGTGTTGAGGGCCGCGAACTTGTTGTCGTTGGGGGGGATCAACTTCCCGAACCAGGCCCGCACGATCTCGGGGTGCTCCCGCACGGCGGTGTCCATGTCGCAGAAGATGACGCCCTGGGCCTCCAGGTCCTCGCGGTTCTTGTGGTAGACGACCTCCGACTCGTACTGGGCCGTGACCCCGGCCAGGTACTTGCGCTCGGCCTCGGGGATCCCCAGCTTGTCGTACGTGGCCTTCACCGACTCGGGCAGCTCGTCCCAGGCGCTGACCTGCTTCTCGGTGGGCTTGATGTAGTAGTAGATGTTGTCGAAGTAGATCTCGGACAGGTCGCCCCCCCACGTGGGCAGGGGGCGCCGCTCGAAGTGGCGCAACCCCTTGAGCCGGAGGTTGCGTATCCAGTCCGGCTCGCCCTTCATCCAGGACATCTCCTGGACGATGTCGGGGCTCAGGCCCCGCTTGGGCTTGAAGACGTACTCCTCGGTGTCGTGCCAGCCGAGCTTGTAGCGGCCGAGGTCGAGGTCGGTCACAGCCATTCGCTGACCTCCGTGGTTCGCGGGTGGGCCGTCAAAATTTCTCCTACGCCCATAGTAGCAATCCTTGCCCGCGACACCATCCCCGGGGCCGCCCGCCCAACCCTCCTATCCTCGCCCCGTGGCCATCCCCGCGACGACCCCCGCCGGTGGCCCGCCACGACCCCGTCGGGAGCCCAGCCCGCGCCGGGTGCACGGGGAGGTGGTGGTCGACGAGTTCGCCTGGCTGGCCCGGCCGGACGACCCCGGGGTACGGGCCCACCTGGAGGCGGAGAACGCCTGGGCCCGGACCGAGATGGCCCACACCGAGGCCCTCCAGGAGAGGCTCTTCGGCGAGATCAAGGGTCGGGTCCGAGAGACCGACCGCTCGGTGCCGGTGCGGAAGGGGGCGTGGTGGTACCACACCCGGACCGAGGAGGGCCGCCAGCACCCGGTCCACTGCCGGCGCCCCGCCGGGCCCGGCGGTGCCGATCCGCCACCGGACGCGGCCGAGGTGGTGCTGCTGGACGAGAACGTGCTGGCCGCCGGGCACGAGCACCTGGACCTGGGGGCCTTCGCGGTCAGCCCCGACGCCCGCCTCCTCGCCTACTCCACCGACACCACCGGGGGGGAGGTGTTCACCCTGCGGTTCTCGGACCTCGACGCCGGCGAGGACCTGGCCGAGGAGATCCCGGGCACGTGCCACGGCGCCGCCTGGGCCAACGACAGCGCCACCGTCTTCTACGTGCGGCCCGACGACGCCCTCCGGCCCTACCAGCTGTGGCGCCACGTGCTTCGGACGCCGGTGGCCGATGACGTGTGCGTGCACACCGAGCACGACGAGCGCTTCCACCTCGGGGTGGGGACCACCAAGGACGAGCGGTTCGTCATCCTCCACCTGGGGAGCATGGTCACCGACGAGGTCAGGGTCCTCGACGCCGACCGGCCCGGGGGGAGGTTCCGCGTCGTGGAGCCCCGCCACCAGGGCGTGGAGTACCGCCTCGAGCACTGGCGGGACCGCTTCTTCATCGTGACCAACGCCGGCGGGGCGGAGGACTTCATGCTCGTCGAGGCCCCCGACGCCGACCCGGGCCGGGCCAACTGGCAGGTGGTGGTCCCCCACCGCCGCGGCGTGCGGTTGCACGGGGTCGACGTGTTCGCCCGGCACCTGGTCCTCTTCGAGCGGACCGAGGGCCTGCGCCGGATCCGGATCCGTCCCCTGGACCCGGCGGGGGGTCAGGAGCACGTCGTCGACCAGCCCGAAGAGGTTTCCACCGCCTGGGAGACCGGCAACCCCGAGCTCCACAGCGGGGTCCTCCGCTACGCCTACACGTCCATGGTGACACCCGAGTCGGTCTTCGACTACGACATGGCCACCCGCCGGCGCACCCTCAGGAAGCGACAGCCGGTCCTGGGCGGCTACGACCCCCACGACTACGCCTCCGAGCGGCTGTGGGCCACCGCCGACGACGGCACCCGCGTGCCGATCTCGGTCGTGCACCGCCGCGGCCTCCGACAGGACGGCTCGGCGCCGGCCCTGCTCACCGCCTACGGCGCCTACGACGCCTGCCTGGACCCCCGCTTCTCCTCGGCCCGGCTCAGCCTGCTGGACCGGGGCTTCGTCTACGCCGTCGCCCACGTGCGGGGCGGTGGGGAGCTGGGCCGGCGCTGGTACCTGGCGGGCAAGGACCGGGCCAAGCGCACCACCTTCACCGACTTCGTCGCCTGCGCCGAGCACCTGGTGGCCGAGCGGTGGACCTCTCCCTCCCGCCTAGCCATCCGCGGGGGGAGCGCCGGAGGCCTGCTGGTGGGGGCGGCGGTGAACCTGCGGCCCGACCTCTTCGGGGCGGTCGTGGCCGAGGTCCCCTTCGTCGACCCCCTGAACGCCATCCTCGACCCCTCCCTCCCGCTCACGGTCGTGGAGTGGGAGGAGTGGGGGAACCCCCTCGACTCGGAGGAGGTGTACCGCTGCATGCGGTCCTACGCCCCCTACGAGAACGTGGCGGCGACCCGCTACCCGCCCATGCTGGTCACCGCCGGGCTCCACGACCCCCGGGTCCCCTACTGGCAGCCGGCCAAGTGGGTGGCCCGGCTGCGGGCCACCCGGACCGACGCCAACCGGCTGCTCCTCAAGACCGAGCTGGGCCAGGGCCACGCCGGCGCTTCCGGCCGCTACGACGCCTGGCGGGAGGAGGCGCTGGTCTACGCCTTCCTCCTCGACGCCCTGGGCGTGGCGGGTGACGGGCCGATGCTCCCCCGTCGCGGCCTGCGGTGATCTTCCTCGCCCTCGGATGGCGGGTGTGGGCCGTCGTCGGCCTGCTCTTCGTGGTGGCCCTGGCCCACCGGGCCTACCGCTCCCGGGGTCGCCGGTAGCGTCGGGGCGTGGGGTTCCTGGTCTCGGTCAACGTTGGGGGCGCCCGTTCGGTGCGACACCGGGGCCGGGCCACGACCACCGCCATCTGGAAGGAGCCGGCCGCCGGTCGGGTCGCCGCCCGGGGGGTCAACCTGGACGGGGACCTCCAGGCCGACCGCCGTGTCCACGGCGGTCCCGACAAGGCCGTCTACGCCTACGCCGCCGAGGACCTGGCCTGGTGGCAGGGGGAGCTGGGCCGGCCCCTGCCGCCCGGATCGGTCGGCGAGAACCTGACCCTGGCCGGGGTCGAGGTCACCGGCGCCGTCATCGGCGAACGATGGGCGATCGGGACCGCCGTGTTCGAGGTGTGCCAGCCACGGGTCCCCTGCTTCAAGCTCGGATTGCGCATGGGAGACCCCCGCTTCCCCCGCCGCTTCGCCGCCGCCGGCCGACCCGGCGCCTACCTGCGCATCGCCACCGAGGGCGAGGTGGGCGCCGGCGACGAGGTCGAGGTGGTCCACCGACCGTCCCACGGGGTCACCGTCGGGCTGGTGGCCCGGGCCGGCAGCCACGACCCGACCCTGGCCCCCGCCCTGCTGCGGGCCCCCGAGCTGGCGGGGAGCTGGTTGGCGTGGGCGAGGGAGCAGGTGGAGGGCCCACCCGACGATCGCCCCGGCGACTGACGCCACCGCTGGGTGGCCGCTGCCCCGGTCCGGCCATCAGGGTTCGAAGCGCCCGTAGCCGCCCCGGCAGAACACCAGGGGACCGTCCTCCCGCTCCACCTCCAGCTGGCGGACCCGGCCCACGCAGATCTGGTGGTCCCCGGCCTCGTGCACGGCCTCGATGTCGCAGTCGATCCACGCCAGGACCCGGCCCAGGCGGGGCGATCCGGTGGGAGCCGGCGTCCAGCCCACGCCTCGGAACTTGTCGGTGCCCCGGCCCGCGAAGCGCCGGCAGAGGGCCTCCTGGTCCTCGGCCAGCACGTTGACGCAGAACGCTCCCGCCCGGCGGATCCCCGACCAGCTCCAGGAGCGCCGGTTGGGGCAGAACGCGACAAGAGGAGGCTGCAGCGAGACCGAGACGAACGAGCCCACGCTCAAGCCGACCGGCCCACCGGGGGGAGCCGCGGTCACCACCACCACGCCGGTGGGGACGTGGCCGAGCACGTGCCGGAACACCGCCGCCTCCAAGCCGGGGGCCGTGGCGGGCGCGTCGACGTCGTCGAGGTCGCCGTCGAAGGGGTCGGGCACCCTCCCTGCCTACCAGGCGCCGGGGTGTGGAGATCGGAGCGGCTCCTCTACCGGCGCCGGCACCACACCACGTGGGCGCGGTAGGGCAGGGTGAACCGGTCAGGGAGCCCCCGCGCCAGCCGGCGGACCCGGGCCAGCAGGTCGGCCCGCTCCCCCTCCTCGAGCACGGCCACGAAGCTGACCGACGCCACCCTGTCGACGAGGGTCTCCGTGTCCAGCTCCTGGGCGTGATCGAACCGGCGACGCCGCAGCGAGGTGAACGCGCCGGTGGCGTCCACCGCTCCCGCCAGGCCGGGCTCGGAGAACCGGGGGACCTCCCGCCGGTGCCAGCCGATCAGCCTCGACAGCTCGGCCACCCATGGCACGGACTCGTCCCGCTGGTTACGCAGCACCGCCAGGCCGCCACCGCGACGCAGCACCCGGGCCGCCTCGGCCAGGGCGTCGCCAGCCCGGAACCAGTGGAACGCCTGGCCCACGGTGATGGCGTCGATCGTGGCCGGGCCCAGGGGCAGGGCCTCGGCGGTGCCGGCGACCACCTCGGCACCCGGCACCGCCACCGTCAACCGGGCCCGCATGGGCCCCACCGGCTCCACCGCCACCACCTGGGCCCCGGTGGGCAGGAGCGGCGCGGTGAGCTTGCCGGTCCCCGAGGCCAGGTCCACCACGGTGGACCTCCCGTCCACCTCCAGGGCCCCGACGACCCAGGCCACCGCCTCGGGCGGGTAGCCGGGTCGGCCCCGCTCGTAGGCGTCGGCGCCGGCGGCGAACCCGGCGGCGGCCTGGTGGTGGACGCTCACCGGGCCATCCCTACCCGGGACACGACATCGAGGTGGCCAGAGGCCCCGGAGCGGAGCGGCGGCATCCCTACAGGGGGGCGCTGGCGGCACCCCCCTGGTCGACCCGGGGGGCCACCCACACCGACCCGTCCCGGGCGGCCTCGGTCGAGCCGCTCCAGCCCACCGCCACCGCCACACCCCCCCCGACCGCCAGGCCCTGCATCCGCTGGGCCTGGTCGCCGCCGAAGACGTCCTCGTCGTGGGGGGACCGGGTCCAGGTGACGGCGTCGAGGGAGGCCCAGGCGGCGGCGTCGTCCCCGACGCCCAGGTCGGTCCGGCCCACCGCCACCGCCAGCCCGTCGCCGGCGGCCACCGCGGCCAGCTCCTGGTCCGAAGGACCGGCCAGCTCGCCCCCGGCGCGCCGCTCCCAGGCCGTCCCGGACCACCCCCAGACCACCGCGTCCAGACCGTCCCCGCGGACCGAGCCGGCCACGGCCGCCGCTCCCTCGCCGCCGGTCACGGCCGCCGCCCGGCCCGGCCCGAGACCGGTGCGGTCCCAGGCCAGGCCGTCGGGTGAGGTCCAGGCCACAGCCTCGGCACCGTCCTCCCCCACCGCCACCAGCCCCAGCCCCTCCACCCAGGCGACACCGTGGGCGGCCTGGGTCCCCGGGCCGCCCAGGACCGGGTGGGCGACGGGTGCCCAGGACCAGCCGTCGGCCGACCGCCACACGGCGGCGTCGTCGCCGGACCGGCCCGCCGCCACCACCCCGACAGGCCCCGCCGCCACCGCCTCGGCCACCTGGTCGCCGGGACCGCCGAAGACGGCCTCGTCGTGGGGCACCCGCTCCCACCCGGCACCGTCGGCGGAGGTCCAGACCGCTGCCGAGGCCCCGTCGGTCCCCACGGCCACCAGCCCCCGCCCTCCCACCGACACACCGAGCAGCCGCTGGTCCCCCGGGCCGCCCAGGGCGCCGGTCGCCGCCAGCTCCCACGCCAGCCCGTCGGGCGACCGCCACACCGCCCCGTCGGTGCCGTCGGTCACGCCCGCCTCTCCGCGCCAGCCGACGGCGACGAAGCCGCCGTCGGCGGCGGCCACGCCACTGAGGCGCTGCTCGCCCGGTCCCCAAAGCGCCGGCTGGTCGACCACCCGCTGCCAGGGCAGCACCGGCCCCCCAGGCGCCGGTGCGGGCGGGTCCTCGGCGCTGCCGAGCACCCAGGCCACGGCGCCCACGCCCTCGGCCGTCTCCTCCCACCCCACCGCCACCACCGTGTCACCGAGCCCGGCCACGTCCACCACGTGCTGGTCGCCCTCCCGTTCCAGCCCCCCCGTCGCCGCCCGCTGCCACCTGCTGCCGTCGGGCGAGGTCCATGCCGCGGCGTCCACGTCGCCGGTGTCGTCGGTGTCGGTGCCCACCGCGACCAGCAACTGGGCGGGCCGGGCCAGGGCGGTCACGACCTGGGCCCCGTCGCCGCCGAAGGTGTCCTCGTCGTGGGGGACGGGGACCCAGGAGCGGGCGTCCTCGGACACCCAGAAGGCGGCGTCCACGCCGTCGTCAGCAGCCACCGACCCCGCTGCCACCAGGCCCTCGCCACCGGAGGCCACCGCCGCCACCGCAGGCCGTCCGTCGGCGGGCAGCAGGGCCGAGCCCGAGCCCCGCCGCACCGACCAGGACACGGCGTCGGGCGACACCCAGCTCTCGGGGCCGCGGCGGTCGTCCTGCACCATGGCCACCACCCCGGCCCCGGCGTCGACGGCGCCGACCACCTCGGAGGGACCGTCGCCGGAGAAGACCTCCGGCTGGTGGGGCGCCCGGGCCCACCGCCGGCCCGTCGCCGACAGCCACACCGCCCGGTCGCCGCCGTCGGTGCCGAACGCCACCAGCTCGGTCACGGTGGTCACCACCGTGGTCATGGCCGACCCCGGCTCGACCTTGGCCTGGCGCCAGGAGACGCCGTCGGGCGACCCCCAGGCCGCCGCCCCCCCGTCCAGGCCGCCCACGGCCACGAACCCCTCGGAGGTGGCCTCGACATCGGCCAGGCGGCTCCCGGGCGGGAAGACGTCGGGCGGCAGCGCCACCCGTTCCCACGACCTCCCGTCAGCCGAGCGCCACACCACCGCCCCCGGCCCGTCCCCCACCGCCACCACCACGTCGGTGCCGGCCGCCACCGCGGTCATCCGCAGGTCACCGCCGGCGACGGCGGCCGGGTCCCCGAGCACCAGCTCCAGGGTCGGCGGCGGGGGCGCGGTGGTGGTGGTCGACCGCAGGGGGGCGTCGCCCGCCGACGCCTCGGGCGGGGCAGCCTCGTCGGAGCCCCCGCACGAGGCCGCCATCCCTGCCAGCGCCAGCAGCGCGGCGGCGCGCCGCAGCCTCCCCACGGAGTGACCCCAGCACCTGGCCGGCCCGGTTGCAAGGCGGCGGCACGCCGCGCCGCTCGAAGACGCCGGGCGTCCGGGGACGGGCCTTGCGGACCGCCGGCCCACCGGTAGCCTCGTCGACCGGTGACGACCGGGCCAGCGCCGGCCGGCGAGGACCTTCACGACCTCGCCCAGGAGGACCTCGTCGGCGCCGTCACCTACGAGGAGTGGCTGGGGGCACCGGCTCTGAGCTACCCCAACCGGCCGCCCACGCTCCCCGACGTCCTCGACCGGGCCGTCCGCCGATTCGGCCCCCGCACCTTCCTGACCGCCCCCGAGGGCGAGCTCACCTACGCCGAGTTCGCCGAGCTGGTGGAGGGAGCGGTCGAGCGCCTGGCCGAGGAGGGCGTCGGGCCCGGCGACCGGCTGGGCGTCGTGGCCCGCAACGGGCTGGACCTGGCCGTGGCCCTGTTCGCCTGCGCCCGCTCCGGCGCGGTGCTGGTGGGCCTGAGCCCCCGCACCGCCCCCGAGCAGTGGGCCTACCAGCTCCGCCACTCCCGGGCCGGCCTGGCCCTGGCCCAAGACGACCTGGTCGACCGCCTGGCCCGGGCCGGCTCCCTCGCCGGGCTGGCGCCGGACCGGGCCAGACCGCTCGGGGACCACCTCACCGGCCGCCACCGCCCCTGGTCGTACCGGCCCGACCAGCGCCCGGACGAGGCCGCCGCCTTCGCCGTGGTCTACACCAGCGGGACCACCGGCCGGCCCAAGGCCAGCCGGGTGGTTCACCGGGCCAGCGTCCACAGCGGGCTCAGCTACGCCCGGGCCCTCCAGCTCACCGCCGACGACTGCACCGCGGTCGTCTTCCCCCTCACCTACATCAGCGCCCTCCACGCCCACCTCCTGCCCATGCTGGTGGCCGGGGGCCGCTGCGTGCTGGTGGCCGACGCCTCTCCCCGCCACCTGGTCTCCGTCATCGCCGGGGAGGGGGTGAGCTGGGTGTACGTGGTGCCATCGCTGTGGCAGCTGCTGCTGCGGGTGGACGGCTTCTCGTGGCCGGAGCTGGCCTGCCTCCGGCTGGGCGGCTTCGGTGGCGCGCCCATGCCCCGGGCGACGATCGACCAGCTGCGCCGGCGCCTGCCCCAGATGCGCCTGCACGACATCTACGGGCTCTCCGAGACCCACTCGCCGGCGACGGTGCTGCTCGACTCCGAGCTCCGCCGCAAGCCGGGCTCGGTGGGGCGCCCGCTGCCGTGCATGGAGGCCAAGGTGGTGGGCGAGGACGGGGACGAGCTGCCGTGCGGCCAGCCCGGCGAGCTCCTCCTGCGGGGCTCCCTGGTCACCACCGGCTACGAGGGCGACCCCGAGGCCACTGCCGCCGCCATCTCCGAGGGCTGGTTCCGCACCGGCGACGTGGCCCGCATCGACGCCGAGGGTTACGTGTACATCCTCGACCGCGAGAAGGACATGATCAACCGCGGCGGCCACAAGGTCTTCTCCGCCGAGGTCGAGCGCCTCCTGCGTGAGCACGCCCGGATCGCCGACGCCGCCGTGGTGGGGATCCCCGACCGGGTGGCCGGCGAGGCGGTGGCCGCGTTCGTCGTACCGGCCGCACCCGGGGGGATCGACGCCGACGAGGTCCGTCTCTGGGTCAGGGACCGCCTGGCCGACTACGCCGTGCCCAGGGTGGTGCGCGTGGTGGGCGGGCTCCCCCGCAACCCCACCGGCAAGGTGGACAAGCCCGCCCTCCGGGACCGCCTGTCGGGCCCCCGCTGACCACCGCCGCCGGACCGGGCCCGGCCGCCGGTAGGTTCCACCCGTGCGCATCGCCCTCATCGCCCCGCCCTGGATGCCCGTCCCGCCCCCCGCCTACGGGGGGACCGAGGTGGTGGTCGACCGCCTGGCACGGGGCTTCCAGGCCGCCGGCCACGACGTCCTCCTCTTCACCACCGGCGAGTCGACGTGCCCGGTGGAGCGCCGCTGGGCCTACGCGTGGGACCAGTCCTACCGGCTGGGCCAGGTCGTCCCCGAGCTCCGCCACCTGATCCACGCCTACGAGGCGGTGCGGGGCTACGACATCATCCACGACCACAGCCTCATCGGCCCCCTGTACGCCTCCCACTTCCCCGAGCTGTGCGTGGTCACCACCAACCACGGGCCCTTCGACGAGGAGCTGACCGACATCTACCGGAGCATCAGCGCCCGGGTCCCCCTCATCGCCATCTCCCAGTCCCAGGCCGACCTGGCCGCCGGCGTCCCCATCGCCAGGGTGATCCACCACGGGATCGACGTGACCGAGTACCCCTTGGGCGACGGCGGCGGGGGCTACTTCCTGTTCCTCGGGCGCATGGCCCCCGACAAGGGGGCCCGCCGGGCGGCGCTGGTGGCCCACCAGGGCGGTGTGCGCCTGTTGATGGCGGCCAAGATGCGAGAGCCCCTCGAGCACGAGTACTTCGAGCAGCTCGTCCACCCGCTGCTGGACGAGCGCGTGCAGTACGTCGGCGAGGTCGGCGGCGACCACAAGCTGGAGCTGCTGGCCGGGGCCCGGGCCCTGGTCAACCCCATCCGTTGGCCCGAGCCGTTCGGCCTGGTGATGATCGAGGCCCTGGCCTGCGGGACGCCGGTCCTGTCGTTCCGGGAGGGGGCGGCCCCCGAGATCGTCGAGCACGGCGTGACGGGGTTCCTCTGCGACGACGAGGACGACATGGCCGCCCACCTTCACCGGGTCGGCGAGCTCGACCGGCTCGCCTGTCGGGCCGAGGTGGAGCGGCGCTTCTCCACCGCCCGGATGGTCCAGCAGCACCTGGAGCTGTTCGAGTCGCTGGTGGCGGCCCGGGGCTGAGCGCCCGTCAGGGCAGCTCCGCGGTCAGGGGCCGGCGGGGCTGGCGGATCACCTCCACGCCCGGGGGCAGGCCCTCCACGCTCACGTCGTCGCCGTCGACCTCCACGCACACCCGGGCGCCGCCCAAGGGGATCCGGTCCACCCGGAGCCGGCTGACCGTGGAGGGCAGCACCGGCGCCAGCCACAGCTTGCCCTCCGGGAGCCAGGGGTCCAGGCGGAGCATGGTGCGCAGCAGGTTGAGCGGCGCCGCCGACGCCCACGCCTGGGGCGAGCAGGACGCGGGGTAGGTGAGGGGGACTGCCAGCTCCGACCGGTCGAGGCCGCCGAACAGCTCCGGGAGGCGGCCGCCGAAGGCGACGGCGGCGTCGAGGAGGCCGGCGATCACCCGGGACGCCTCGTCGACGAACCCGTAGCGCATCAGGCCGGCGGCCACGATGGCGTTGTCGTGGGGCCACACCGAGCCGTTGTGGTAGCTCACCGGGTTGTACCCCACCATGGTCGACGCCAGGGTGCGCACCCCCCACCCGGTGAACAGCTCGGGTGAGACCAGCCGCCGGGCCACCGCCGCCGCCTTGTCCTCGTCGACGATCCCCGTCCACAGGCAGTGGCCCATGTTGGAGGTGAGGGCGTCGAGGGGCCGCTTGTCGCCGTCGAGGCCCATGGCGAACCAGCCCCTGTCCTCCACCCAGAACTCACGGTTGAACGCCTGCTTCAACGCCGCCGCTCGCTCCCGGTACACCGCCGCGGTGGCCTCGTCCCCGGCCTCGTCGGCGAAGTGGGCCCGGGCCACGTAGGCGCCGTAGACGTAGCCCTGCACCTCGCACATGGCGATGGGGCCCTCGCCCAACCGGCCGTCGGCGAAGCGGACCCCGTCCCAGGAGTCCTTCCACCCCTGGTTGCGCAGCCCCCGGGGCCCGGCCCGCCGGTACTCGACGAACCCGTCGCCGTCCCGGTCGCCGTGCTCGGCGATCCACGCCAGTGCCCGGTCGGCGTGGGGCAGCAGCTCCTCCACCAGCTCGGCGGCGAGCCCCCACCGGCGCACCTCCCCCAGCAGCATGACGAAGAGCGGGGTGGCGTCGGCCGCCCCGTAGTACACCTCGCCGCCGCCCAGGCTCAGGGAGACGGCGGCGCCGAAGCGCATCTCGTGGAGGATCCGCCCCGGCTCCTCCTCGGTCCCCGGGTCGGTCCGCCGCCCCTGGAACCGGGCCAGGGTCTGCAGCACGCCCTGGGCCAGCTCGGGGTCGACCAGCAGGGCCATCCACGAGGTGAGCAGCGAGTCCCGCCCGAACAGGGTCATGAACCACGGGGCTCCCGCCGCCACCACCGCCCGATCAGGGAACTCGGGGTCGAAGATCCGGAGGGCGCCCAGGTCCTCCTGGCTGCGGCTGACCACGGTCTCGAGGTCGGGCGGGGCGGAGGTGACCACCGGGACGCGGCGGCGCCAGCGCTGGAGGCGCAGCGTGGGGGTGGCCCGCTCCACCGGCTGGCCGCAGCGGTACCGGGGCGCGACCTGCTCATCCTGTATGAGCGCGGCCACCTCCAGGCAGGTCGTCCACTCCCCCTGCGGCGGCAGGATGACCTCGGCGACGGCCCGGTGGTGCTCGAGATGGTCCAGGTCCGACACGGAGAGGACGACGCCCCGGCTGACGTCGCCGTCGTGGTACCGGTAGACCACCCGGTGGTCGCTCACCTCCATGGTCCGCTCCCCCCGCGACGGCCTCACCCGCCCCTCCTTCACCTCGAACAGGTCGGCGAAGTCGGCGTCGAGCTCCAGCTCGACGTCGCAGTGGACGGGCCGGTCGGCGAAGTTGCGCAGCACCAGGTCCTCCCGCATCCCCCGCCCCACGTGACGGGTGCGGAAGGCCACCAGGCTGCTGTCGGCCCGGCCCGGCCCGGGGCGGGCGCGGGCCACGAAGGTGGCCACGAAGGGGTCGCCCACGAACGCCGACAGCGGCTCCAGGGGGAGACCGCCGATCCGCAGGGCCAGGGTGGAGAGAAGGCGGGTGTCCCGGAAGAACAGGCCATGGGTGGAGCCGGGGTCGACGTCGCCCGAGCGGCCCGAGATGCAGAAGGTCGAGCCCTCGACCAGGGTGACCAGGCCGTCGATCGAGGTGAGGGAGGCGACCTCCCCCGAGTAGTTCCACCGCTCGGCCACGACCGGTCAGCGCTCGACGGTCAGGCCGCGCAGGTAGAACCAGTAGGTGCGCCAGCGGATGTCGCCGAAGGGGAACATCACCGAGAAGATGGCCCGGTACATCCACCAGGTGCGGCGGACGCCCTCGAGCCGCCCCAGCTTCTCCCGCTTGGTGCGGTGGTAGACGCCCGCCATCGTGCGCACCGTGGTGGTGAGCCTGGCCTCGGCGATCACCTCGTTGAGGCGGACCTCGATGGTGTACCCGTCCAGCTTGGCCGCAGGGACGGCCTCGAACACCCACCGGGGCACGATCCGCTCGCCGCTCAGAGGCGGCCACCGCAGGACCATGGGGTTCCAGAACCGCCCGTAGTCGAAGGCACCGACCGACATGGTGGCCCGGCCCTCGGCGAAGGGGCCGCAGATCTCGTCCAGGTGGGAGGCGGTGAGGCCGGTGCAGTCGGCGTCGACGAAGAGGATGGAGTCGGCGTCGGTTGCCCTCACCCCCTCGGCCATGGCCAGGGCCTTGGACCCGGTGGAGCCGTCGCGGCACAGCACCTTGGCGCCGGCGGCGGCCGCCAGCTCGGCGGTGGCGTCCGACGAGCCGTCGTCCACGACGATGACCTCCCGCACGAAACGGCATCCCCGGGCGGCGGTCACGTTGGCGGTGACGGTGGGGGACTCGTCACGGGCCGGGATGACCGCATCGATCGTGAGCGGGGCGCGGTGGTGCAGCCCGTCGACCCGGGACGGGGCCGCTCGCGTGGGGGTGAGCACCACGCGATCGAGGTTAGGGGAGGCGGCGGCGGGCCGCCATGACGGTGGGGCCGGGCCGTGGGTCCCCTCACCGGCCACCGGCCAGGCGCAGGGCCCGGGCCACCGCGCCGTCGGGGTCGGCGGCGGTGACCACCCCGCCGACAGGCCGGCCGCCGCGGCTCGGCCCCCAGGTGTCGAGCCCCACCACGGGGACCCTGGTCTTGAGCGCCAGGGCGATCTCCGAGAGGGTCCCGTACCCCCCGCCCACGGCGATCACCGCGTCCGCGGCCCGGACGACGAGCCCGTTGCGCAGCTCACCCAGACCGGTGGGGAGGGCCACGGTGAGGTAGGGGTTGGCGGTGGACCGGTCGTCCCCGGGGAGGATGCCCACGGTGATCCCCCCGGCCCGGCGGGCGCCCCGGCACGCCGCCTCCATCACCCCTCCCAACCCGCCGCACACGACCACCGCGCCGGCGCCGGCCAGCCCTCGACCCACCGCCTCCGCCACCTCCACCTCGGCGGGTGTGGCCTCCCCCGCCCCGCACACCGCCACGTAGGTGGTCACCGATCGCAGGCTAGGTGTTCCTGCGGAGCCGGGCGCCCGGAAGGCGGGACCCGGCTACGCCAGCACGGTGGTCAAGGTGGCCCCGTCGGCCCGGGCCGGCGGCCCACCACTCACCGCCTCCAGGAAGCCGGCGGGGTCCAGCGCCTGGGCCGGGGCGAGGGCCCCGGTGCGCCCGCCGCCGGTGGCCGCGGCCAGCGCCGCCTCGACCAGGAAGCGGGCGGTGAGGGCGTAGGGATCGACCCCCTCGCACAGCATGGTGGCGCGCCCGCCCGGGCCCGCCACCTCGGCGAGGACCCGGAAGCGGACCCGGGACCGCAGGGCAGGCGGCGGCCCGGCCGGCAGCAGCCTGGCCAGGCGGTCCAG
>JBOGHU010000038.1:0-14225 GCA_050742255.1 Acidimicrobiales bacterium | reverse complement strand
GCTCCCGGCCTGGGGGCGGGGCTCCCGAGCGGTCCGGGAACGCCCGTAGCGCCGCCACGTTGGCGGCGGCGAAGGCGGCCCCCACCAGCAGCCGGCGGCGGTCGACGACCCCGGGCTGCCGCTGGCGCTGGGGGCGGCCCACCTGATCGACGTTACCTGCTCTCTCACCTACTCCCGTGCACCTGCATGACCGAGCTGGTAGGTTCGGTCGGCCTTGAGAGTGCACCTGCTCGTCAACCCGTGGGCGGCGTCGGTCACCACCCGCAGCCGCCAGCGGGTCCGGGCTGCCCTCGCCACCAGCCACGACGTGACGGTGGCGGAGACCGAGGAGCGGGACCACGCCACCGAGCTGGCCCGGGAGGCGGTGGCGGCGGGGGCCGAGGCGGTCGCCGTCCTGGCCGGCGACGGCACCCTCAACGAGGCGGCCAACGGGGTGCTCGGCTCCGAGGCGGTCCTGGCGGCGCTGCCGGGAGGGTCGACCAACGTCTTCGCCCGGACCATCGGGGTGCCCAGGGACCCCACCGCAGCCGCCCGCTCGATCGCCGAGGCCCTGAGCCTGGGGTCGGTCCGCCGGATCGGCCTGGGGTCGGTCAACGGGCGAGCCTTCCTGTTCCACGTGGGGATGGGCTTCGACGCCGCGGTGGTGGAGCAGGTGGAGCGGCGGCCGGCGCTGAAGCGGCGCCTGGGCCAGGCGTTCTTCGTCCACGCCACCCTGGCCACCTGGCTCCTCCACTACGACCGTGGCCGGCCCCGCTTCACGGTCCAGATGGAGGGAGCCGAGATCGACGACGGCTACTTCGCGGTGTGCCTCAACACCAACCCCTACACGTTCCTCGGCCCCCGACCCCTGCAGGTGGCCCCCGACGCCACCCTGGAGCGGGGGCTGTCGATGTTCACGCTGCGCTCCCTCGACCTGGGCACCCTCCTCTCGGTCACCGCCTCGGTCCTGGGCGACGGCGAGGGCGCTCGCGCTCACCCCCGCACCGACTACCGCGCCGATCTGACCGAGCTGGCGGTCATCGGCCACGGCTCCTTCCCCTACCAGGTGGACGGCGACTACCTGGGAGAGGTCGAGGAGCTGCTGGTCCGCTACCAGCCCGATGCCCTGGCGGTGGCGATGCCCGTGGTGACCCCGTGAACGAGAATCTCCACTAACTGCTTGCCGCATACAGCAGGGAGGGGTAAGCTTCCTTTGATCAGGTAAATTTTGCGCGTTGTGGAAGCGGCGGCTTTGTGAACAAAGTCACATGCAGCCGGGTGAAGAGGGGGCACACGTTGGCCCTGGTGTGGAGCCGAGACGAGTCACGGGACACCGAGGTGTGGCGTGACGATGCTGCCTGCCGGAGCAGCGATCCCGACCTGTTCTTCCCCGTGGGGACCACCGGGCCGGCGATCAGCCAGATCGAGGCGGCCAAGGTGGTCTGCCGCACCTGCCCGGTCCAGGCACCCTGCTTGGAGTTCGCCCTCGCCACCAACCAGGACTCCGGCGTGTGGGGCGGCACCTCCGAGGAGGAGCGCCGCAAGCTGCGCAAGCAGTGGCTCCAGCGCCGCCGCCGGGCCTCCTAGGGCCGCAGCGGCCCGCCCTCGGTCCTCACCGGCCGGTCACCGGCGCCGCCCGCCCCCGCGCCGCCCTATCCAGCGGCACCTGCACCGTCACCACGGTGCCGCTCCCCTCGGCACCACCACGGGGGTCGTCCTCCCGGCGACCCACCGACAGGGTCCCCTCGAGCTGGCTGGTGACCAGGCTGCGGACTATCGACAGGCCCAGGCCCTCGGTCCGAACGGCATCGAAGCCCGGGGGCAGCCCCACCCCGTCGTCGACGACGGTCACCACCAACCGCTCGCCGTCGTTGTCGAGCGCCAGGACCACCCGGCCCGCCGCCGGGGCCTGGCCGCACCCGGGTCGGGCGCGGGGCAGGGGATAGGCGTGGTCGACGGCGTTCTGGAGCAGCTCGGTCAGCACCACGGCCAGCGGGGTGGCCACGTCCACCGGCAGCCGCCCGGCGCTGCCCGTCACCGCGATCCGCACCCGCCGGTCGGGGCCGACCAGCTCCTCCACCATCCGGACCAGGGGTCGGACGATCTCGTTGAACGACACGTCGTCGCCGGCCTCCCGCGAAAGCGTCTCGTGCACCAGGGCGATGGAGTGGATCCGCCGCACCGACTCCTCGATGGCGTCCCTGGCCTCGGGCACAGCGACCCTGCGGCCCTGGAGCCGAAGCAGTGACGAGACGGTCTGGAGGTTGTTCTTCACCCGGTGGTGGATCTCCCGAATGGTGGTGTCCATGGAGACCAGCAGGCGGTCCCGACGCCGCAGCTCGGACACGTCGCGCACCAGCACCAGCGCCCCGGTGACCTGGCCGGCCTCGAGCAGGGGGAGGCAGCGCATTATCACCGTGGCCTCCCGCCCCCGCTCGATCTCCTCGGTCACGGGAGCCCCGATGGCGAAGGCGGTGGCCACCACCACCTCGCCGAGCCCGACCTCGTCGAGGCGCCGGCCCCAGACGTTGGCCTGGACCCCGACCCGGCGCAGGGCCGACACCGCGTTGGGCGAGGCGTAGGTGACCCTCCCAGCGGCGTCGAGCACGACGGCGCCGTCCCCGACCCGGGGCGCCTCCTCGGTCTCCACGTCCTCGGCCCCGAAGGGGAAGGCGCCGGCGGCGATCATCCTGGCGAAGCGCTCGAACACGGCGACGTAGGTGCGCTCCAGCTCGCCCGGCCGCCGCCCGATGGAGGGGGCCGACTCCCGGCTGCACACCGCGATCACCTCGTCGGCCCACCGCACCGGGATGGCCACAACCCGTACCCTCTCGTGGAGGGGAGGGGCGGTGACCTCGGCCTCGACGATCTGGCCGGACCGGAAGGCCCGGGCGACCGGCGGCCGCTCCCGCTCCGCCACCAGCTCGCCGACCAGGTCGCGGTGGTAGAGGGTCTGGCTGGTGCTGGGCCGCACCTGGCCGATCACCACGAACTGGTCGCCGGGGTCGTGGGCCAGGGGCACCAGGAGGAGGAGGTCGGCGAAGCACAGGTCCGCCAGCGGGCCCCACGACACCACCAGCCGCTGCAGGTGGGCGAGCGGCGCCCCCCCGAGCCCGGTGAGGCTGCGGGCCAGCTCGACCAGCCCGGCCACGGCCATCTTCAGTGGAGCGGCACGGCCCGGGGAACCCGTGCCGTGTACGCCTGGAGCGACCGGTAGCCGGCGGCGTCGAGGAGGGCGGCCAGGTCGGCGCGGCGCTCGGCCACCCGCCCTGGGCCATGAGCGTCGGAGGCGGTGGTCACCGGCACCGCCCGGGCCGCCAGCCGGTCCAGGAGAGGCGGCGCCGGGTAGGCCTCGGCCGCCGGCTTCCGCCAGCCCGCCGACGAGACCTCGGCGGCCATGCCGGAGCGGGCAGCGGCGTCGGCCATCCGGTCGTAGAACTCCTCGGGCAGGGCCGGGCGGCGACCGCTCACCTTGCACAGGTCGGGGTGGGCGAGCACGTCGCAGACGCCCGAGTCGGCCAGCTCCTCCAGCCCCTCGGTGTAGGCGTCCCACACGGCCTCGATGGGGCGGGCCTCCCACTCGGCGGCGAAGCTGAGGTCCTCGAGGTTGTCGAACCCCCAGGCTCCCACCCAGTGGACCGACCCGAGGAGCACGTCGAAGGGGTAGCCGGCCAGCAGCTCGGCGACCTGGTGCATCCGCCCCGGGTAGTGGTCCACCTCCAGGCCCAGCGCCACCGGCAACCCGGCGGACTTGGCGGCCAGCACCACCTCGACGTAGGAGTCCAGGTCGCCCCCCTGCTCCGCCTGCCACCACGCCGCCATCGCCGTCGCCAGGGCCCCCTCGGGCTCGTCCCGCCACCACCCTCCCAGCACCGCGTCCGCCTGGCGGAACCGGAACAGGTGCTCGGTGAGGGCGATCTCGCTCACCCCGGCGGCGCCGGCCCGATCGCAGTAGTCGGCGACCTGCTCCAGGGTCACCTCGAGGGGACGGGGGCCGTGGGGCCAGAGGTGGAGGTGGTAGTCGAGCACGGTGTCGGGTCAGCCGAGGACGCCGAACCCCTGATCACCCGGCCTCACCTCGGTGCTGACCACCCCGGTGATGCTACCGGGTGGCCGGGCGCCCCCGCCCGTGCCCGCTCTGGCCCGGCCCGGTGCCCCGCCCGCTTCTCCGGCGCCCTCCCCGGCGCCCGCCCGCTTCCCCGGCGCCCTCCCCGGCGCCCGCCCGCTTCTCCGGCGCCCGCCCGCTTCTCCGGTCGCTGGACGTCGGTGGGCGACGGCGGGTGACCGGAGAGCGGGGGCGGGCAGGGCGACGGTGGGTGACCGGAGAGCGGGGCGGGCGCCGACCACCCCACCGGCCCGGCTCGGGGGCCCGCGAGGAGGCCCGCCCGCGAGCCGGGCAGGTCGTCTCAACCGAGCTCGCTGGCTCCGGCCACCCCGGCCCGCCCCCAGATGTCGTTGCACTCGGCGCACACCCTCTCGGGGATCAGCCCCGTCCGCATCAGCGCCGCGAAGATGTGGCAGCCGAGGCAGACGCCGAACACGGCCTCGAGGGTGGCGGCGGCGAGGAGGGCGCCCAACACCGTGTAGGCGGCGCCCTCGAGCCCGAAGCCCAGCGCCAGCACCGCCGCGGTGACCGACAGCACGGCGCCGATCCCCTGGGCGAACCGCTTCGGCGGCCCCGGCACCGGCCTGGCGGCGACGTGCAGCCGCGGGACGATCACGCGGGTCACGAGCTGGGCCAGGGGGCTGAGGGTGGGTCCGGTGAGGACCCGGGCCAGGAAGCCGTAGGCGATGACGACGAGGAGCCACGGCTGGTCGAGCAGGATGGTCGCCAGCCCCAGGAGGACGACCCCCGCCGCGACGAGGCGGGCCGAGACCTCGTTGACCGGGCTGGGGAACGAGAACATCCGAGCCATGACACCTCCCATCGTAGAAACCTGACCCACGGTGTCAACATTCCCGGGTGAAGGCGCTCGGGAGCCAGGCGTCCCCTACCGCCAGATCTGGTCCCCCATGCGGGCCAGGCCGCCGAGATCGTCGATGTCGGTGTCGAAGTAGGGCACGGTCGCGACCACCTCAGGCGCCAGCGCCAGCTCCGACCGCTGCTCGGCCTCCCGCATGGCCGCGACCTGGAAGTTCAGGAAGCTCTCCCCTATCTCGGCCAGGACCCGGTGGACGAGGTCCCCGTCGCCCACCTCGTCGGGAAGGGCGGCGGCGACGTCGGTGGGGTGGGAGGTGAGGCGCTTGGCGGCGGCGGTGGCGGTGGGGTCCAGCAGGTACGACGGGAGCACCTTGTTGAGCACCAGGGCGCCGAGGTGGAGGCGCTTCTCGTGGAGGGCGGCGATGAACCGCTCGGCCTCGTGCACCGGACCGGCCTGCAGGGTGGTTACCACCACGAAGGTGGTACGGCGGTCCTCGAGGACGCGCGCCACCGCCTGGGCTCGCTCCACGAAGCCGTCGTACATCGACTGGAACAGGACGAAGAACTCGGTGATGTCCTGGAGGAACGCCGACCCGAGGATGCGGTCGGCCACCTGGTAGAAGGGTCGGGACGCCATGTGCACCAGCCGGCTGCGGTACGGGGCCAGGAGCCGGCGCAGGAAGCGGCTGGAGAAGAAGTCGGCCATGCGGCCCGGTGCGTCGAGGAAGTCCAGGGCGTTGCGGGTCGGGGGGGTGTCGACCACGATGAGGTCGTAGCTCCCCGAGCAGTGGAGGTCGTAGAGCCGTTCCATGGCGATGTAGTCGTGGCTCTGGACGAACTTCCCGGTGATGTTCTGGTAGAGGGGGTTGGCGAGGATGGCCTCGCTCGTGCCGGGGTCGGGAGCGTGGCGGTGGACCAGGTCGTCCCAGCTGGCCTTGGTGTCGAGCATGGCCGCCCACAGCTCGCCCCGCGGCTCGATCCCCGCCGCGGCGAAGGCCTCGGACCCGACCCTGGCCTCCACGTTCCCCAGGCTCTCCATGCCCATGGCGTCGGCCAGCCGGCGGGCGGGGTCGACGGTGAGCACCAGCACCCGGCCACCCAGGCGGGCCGCGGCCATGGTCCCCAGGGCGGCGGCGGTGGTCGTCTTGCCCACCCCGCCCGACCCGCAGGCGACGACGATCTCCTTGGCCGCCATGAGCTGCTCCAGCGACGGGCTCATCCGCCCAGCTCGGCGCCGAGCGACTCGGCCACCTGGCGGGTGGCCCGCCGCCCGTGGGTGCGGCTGAACAGCTCGGGCACGTAGAGGACCGGCACCTCGGGGCGCACCCGCGCCCGGAGCCGGGCCAGGTGGCCGGCCCGGGTTCGCCTGAGGGTGACGGCCAGGCGGGCCGCTTCGAGGACGACGCCGGCGCCTGCACCGCAGGCCGCGGCCAGGGCTCGGGTCGGCTCCGGTCGGCGCAGCCGCTCGAACACCTCCTCCTCGCCCCGCCCGAACAGCTCGGGCAGGACCCGGTTGACCACCACCGCAGCCACGTCCACGTCGGTGGCCTCCAACCGGTCCAGCAGCTCCACCGACTCGGTGACCGCCATCTCCTCGGGGGCGGCCACGACCACCACGCCGGTGACGCCGGGGTCGCTCAGCAGCTCGATCATCCACCCCGTCTGCTCCCGGACCAGGCCCACCGAGACCAGCTCGGCGATGGCCCTGGGGGCCTGGAGCTGGCCGACGACGTGGCCGGCGGCCGAGGCGTCCACCACCACCAGGTCGAAGTGGTCCTCCCGCACCTCGTAGGCGAGCTTCCCGACCGTGAGGATCTCCTTGACCCCCGGGGCGGCGGTGGCGAGGAAGTCGAAGGTGCGGGCCAGCGGACCGATCCTGGCGATGAGCGGCAGCTTGAGCTGCAACGAGAGGTACTCCTTGAGCGACCCCTCGGTGTCCATGGCCATGGCGAAGAGCCGGGGGGTGACCGGGATCGGCTCGAACGCGACGGGGCCCGACTCGTAGGCGTCGGCCAGGCTCCCCGTGGCGTCGACCTCGCACACCAGGGTCCGCCGGCCGTGCTGGGCGGCGAGGAGCCCCAGGGCGGCGGCGATGGTGGTCCTGCCCACCCCCCCCTTGCCGGTGACGAACAGGAGGCGGCGCCCCAACAGCTCCACGGTCCGGCCCCGGGGGTCGGTCCGGCCGGTCCGGCTACTAGGCGCTGCCGAAGCCAATCCGGCGCTCGTCGGGGCCGCCGATCTCCACGTAGGCGACCTTGGCCACCGGCACGCCCACCTGGCGGCCCTTGCGGTCGGTGAGCCACAGCACACCCGTGTCGTCGGCGAGCATCGCCTCGATCTCCTCCCGGAGCCTGGCCGGATCGGCGCCCTCGCCCAGCTCCACGTCGATCTCCTTCGGCGTGTAGGTCACACCGATGCGCACATCCACGGGCGGACTCCTTGTCGGGGAAGGCTCATTGTCACACGATCCGGAGCCCGGGGTGGTCCCGTCGGGTGGGAGCCAGGTCCTCGTCCACGGCTCGGGCGATCTCGGCGAAGGCCCTGGCCGCCTCGCTCTCGGGCTCGGAGACCACCACGGGCCGGCCCACGTCGCCACCCTGGCGCACCGCGGGCACAAGGGGGATGCGGCCCAGGAGGGGCACGCCGAGACGGTCGGCCAGGACCTGGCCGCCCCCGGACCCGAACAGCTCGTAGCGGGTGCCGTCGTCGGCGGTGAACCAGCTCATGTTCTCGATGACCCCGTGCACGGCGATCTTGATGGCGTCGCTCTGGAACATGAGCCCCGCCCGCTGGGCCACCCGCTGCGCCGCCGGCTGGGGAGTGGTCACCACGTAGGCCTCGGCACGAGGGAGGAACGACGCCAACGACAGCGAGACGTCGCCGGTGCCGGGGGGCAGGTCGACGACGAGGAAGTCGGGCTCCCCCCAGTAGAAGTCGGTGAGGAACTGCTCCAGCGCCTTGTGCAGCATGGGGCCCCGCCACACCACCGGCTGGTCGTCACGGACGAAGAACCCGATGGAGGCGCAGGCCACCCCGTTGGCCCGGGGGGGCAGGATCGTGGCACCGTCGAGCACGGTGGGGGGACGGTCGATCCCCAGCATGACGGGGACCGAGAAGCCCCAGACGTCGGCGTCGACCACGCAGACCCGCCTCCCCCGCCGGGCCAGGGCGACCGCCACGTTGACCGCGACCGACGACTTCCCCACCCCACCCTTGCCGGAGGCGATGAGCGCCACCCTGGTCCTGCTGGCGGGGTCGGCGAAGGGGATGGCCTGGGCCCGGTCGTCGTGCAGGCGGCCGGCCAGCCGGCTGCGCTCGTCGTCGGTCATCACGGTGAAGTCGACGCCAACCTCGTGGACGCCCTCGAGCCCGGCGGCGGCGGCGCTCACCAGGCTGGCCAGCTCGTCCCGCACCGGGGACTCAGGAGCCACCAGGGCGAGAAGCACGTCGACGCGGTCGCCCTCCACCAGGACGCGCCGCACCATGCCCAGGTCGACGAGGCCACGCTGCAGCTGGGGGTCGGTGACCCCACCGAGCGCGCCGACCACCTGCTCCTCGGTGACGGTCATGCACCAGGTAGGCTAGCGACGTGGCCGCCGCACGACCTAGCTCGGGGTCGCTCTCACCCGACGAGTTCTCCGCCGCCGTCACCGCCATCACCTCGGCGTTCGGCGACCCCACCCGGCGCCGGATCTACCTGTTCGCCCACGCCTGCGAGGAGGGCGTCACCGCCTCGGAGGTGGCCCAGCGCTTCGACCTCCACGCCAACGTGGCCCGTCACCACCTCGACAAGCTGGCCGCCGGCGGGTACCTCGAGGTGCACACCGCCCGCAGCGACGGGGGGGCGGGCCGGCCCTCCAAGCGCTACGCCGCCACCGAGAAGGAGATGGCGCTGGAGTTCCCGCTGCGGCGCGACGACCTGGTCATCGCCCTCCTGGCCCGGGCCCTGCGGCTCCTCCCCCCCGACGCCGCCTCGGCCATGGCCGAGGACGTCGGCGTGGAGTACGGCCGGGCCATGGCCAGCTCCCTGGCTCCCGGCGACGGCCAACGCTCGTTCCGCTCCGCCCTCCACGCCGTCGCCGACGCCCTGACCGCCCACGGCTTCGCCGCCCACGCCGAGGACCGGGGGGGAGCCCTCACCATCGTCTCGGGGCACTGCCCCTTCGGCGCCGCCGCCGCCGACATGCCGGTCATCTGCGCCGTCGACCGGGGCATGGTCAAGGGCATGCTCGAGGCCCTGTACGGCAAGACGGTCCCCGAGACGGAACGGTCCCGGGCCATGGGTGACCCCACCTGCGTCACCGCCGTCCACTGCTGAGCGGCGCGGGGTGGCCATGAGCCGCCACTACCTCGACCACGCCTCCACCTCGCCGTGCCGGCCCGAGGCGGTGGAGGCCATGCTGAGGTGGCTGGGAGCCGCCGGCGACCCGGGGCGCTCCCACGCCGAGGGCCTGGCTGCCCGGGCCGCGGTCGAGGAGGCCCGCCAGGCGGTGGCGGCGCTGGTCGGGGCCCGGCCACGCGAGGTGGTGTTCACCAGCGGCGGCACCGAGGCGGCGGTCACCGCCACCTGGATGGCCGCCGAGCGGGGCGACCACCTGGTCGTCCCGGCGGTCGAGCACGCCTGCGTCCGCAACGCCGCCGCCCGCCACCGGGCCACCGAGGTCGGCGTCGACCACCGGGGCCGGGTCGATCCCGACGCCGTGCTGGCGGCGGTGGAGGCCGGCACCACCCTGGTCCACATCCAGTGGGGGAACCACGAGGTGGGCACGCTCCAGCCCGCCGCCGAGGTGGTCGCCGCCTGCCGGGAGCGGGGCGTGCTCACCCACGTCGACGCGGCGGCCGCCGTCGGGCGGGTCCCCGTCGACTTCGCCGCCCTCGGCGCCGACCTCATGAGCGTCTCCGCCCACAAGCTCGGGGGGCCGGCGGGCGTGGGCGCCCTGTGCGTGCGGCGGGGGTTGCGCCTGCGCCCGCTCCTGGTCGGCGGCGACCAGGAGCGGGCTCGGCGGGCCGGGTACGAGAACGTCCCCGCCATCGTCGGCTTCGGCGCCGCCGCCGAGGCCCTGGCCGGGAGCAGGCTGGCCGCCGAGGCGGACCGGGCCCGGGCCCAGACCGACCGGGTGGTGGCGGCGGCGGGCTCGGGGGCCCTCGGCCCCGGCGTGGAGGTGCTGGGCGACCCCGACCGGCGCCTGCCCCACCTGGTCTGCCTGGGGTTGGCCGGCGTGGAGGCGGAGCCGGTGCTGGTGGGGATGGACAGGGCCGGGGTGGCGGTCCACTCCGGCAGCTCGTGCGCCTCCGAGGCCCTCGAACCCTCCCCGGTGCTGGAGGCCATGGGGGCCGACGCCTCCCGGTCGCTGCGGGTCTCGGTGGGCTGGTCGACCATCGACGCCGACATCGAGGCCTTCCTCTGTGCCCTCCCCGCCGTGGTCGGCGGGCTGTGGGCCCTGGGCCCGGGAGGCGAGCCCAACCCGACCCGGGCCGCTCGGTAGCCCCCCGGCAGGCGAACGGCCCGGCGCTGCCGACCGGCCGCTCAGGCCAGCGCCACCTTGGCGACGATCTCGTAGCGGGCGCCGTGGGCTCGGAGGTGGCTGCGCACCAGGGCCACCTCCTCCACCCGCCAGCGGCCCTCCACCTCCGCCCCGGCCAGGGACGCCGGCACCTCCGCCCGCCGCCCCCGGCCCCTGGCCCGGGCCAGGGTCAGGTGGCCCCAGAAGGGCCTGGCCTCGGCCTGGCCCAGACCTGAGGTGGCCCCCGCCACCGCCGCCGCCAGGGGGTCCAGCCCGCCCACGGGGATGACCAGCACCGAACGTCCCAGGCGCTGGGTCGTCGGCCCCAGGGTCGCCTCGGCGGGGCCGGCTGCCAGCCGGGCCAGTCGGTGGGCGACCTCGGTGGTACCGGCGTCCTCGAGGGGCCCGAGGAACCGCAGGGTGACGTGCCACTGGTCGGGTCCGGTCCAACGCACCCCGGGAGCGTGGGGTCGCTGCAGCCCGGCCAGGACCTCGACCACCCCCGGCGGGGGCCACACCGCCACGAACAGGCGCACCGGGCACAAAGTCTGCCCTCCCCTGGCGCACCCAGCCCCGTCTGGCCCTACCCTGGGCCCCATGGCCGATCCCGCCGAACCACCCATCACCGACGAGGGCTGGCGGGCCCGGCTCACCCCCGAGCAGTACGCGGTCACCAGAGGAGGCGGGACCGAGCCCGCCTTCTCCGGCGAGTACTGGGACCACAAGGAGCCCGGCCGGTACCGCTGCGTGGCGTGCGGGGCCGAGCTCTTCGACGCCGGCGCCAAGTTCGACTCGGGGACGGGCTGGCCCAGCTTCTGGGAGCTGGCCTCGTCGGCCTGCCTGCGCGAGGTCGAGGACCGCAGCCACGGCATGGTCCGCACCGAGGTGCGTTGCGCCCGCTGCGACTCCCACCTGGGCCACGTCTTCCCCGACGGGCCCCAGCCCACCGGCCGGCGGTACTGCGTCAACTCCGCCGCCCTGCGCCACGACCCGGCCGGTCGCTGAGCAGCCGCCGGCGGAGGAGGTCCAGACCGGTGAGGGCGGCCAGCTCGCGGACCCGGGCCCGGTCGCCGTGGAGCACGGCGTGGTGGGTGGTCACCTCCCCCCCGAGGTCGACGCCGACCCACACCGTGCCCACCGGCTGGCCCTCCTGGGAGGCCGGCCCGGCCACCCCCGTGAGGGCCAGGCCGACGTCGGATCCGAGCAGGCGGCGGGCCCCCCCGGCCATTGCCGCCGCCGCGTCGGCACCGACCACCGGCCCCACCGGCACGCCCAGCACCGCCGCCTTGACGCCGGGTCCGTAGGCGACGATCGACCCGAGGAACCAGCCGCTGGCCCCGGCCACCGTCGTGAGGTGGGCGCCGACCAGGCCACCGGTGAGCGACTCCGCCACCCCCAGGGTCCGCCCCTGGCCGGCCAGGCGCTCGCCCACCACCTGGGCCAGGGTCTGGTCGTCGACGCCGAAGACATCGGCCCCGAGCAGGCGGCGGAGGGACTCCTCCTCGGCGTCGAGGAGGGCGGTCGCCGCCGCCGTGGTGGCGGCCTTGGCCGTGATCCGGACCGCCACGCCCCGGGCGTCGGCGAGGAAGGCCAGGGTGGGGGCCCCCGGCACGGCGTCGAGGGCGGCCAGGCGGGGCGCCACCACCTCGGCCACCGCCGACTCGGACCGGCCCCACGTCCGAACCATGCGGCTCTCCATGGTGGCGGGGGCCGGCGACCGGGACGCCAGGTCGGGCAGCACGCCCCGCTCCACCATGTCGGCCATCTCGTGGGGGACCCCGGGCACGGCGTAGACCACCTTGGCGCCCACCGGGCAGATGAGACCGGGCGCGGTCCCGAGCGTCTGGGGGATCACGGTGGCGCCGGCGGGGACCTCCGCCTGGCGGGCGTTGCCGGGGGGCATGGGCTGGCCCCGGTGGGCGAAGCGGTCCCGTGCACGCGCCAGGGCGGCGGCGTCGGGAACCAGCGGCACCCCCAGCACCTGGGCCAACGCCTCCCTGGTCACGTCGTCGGGCGTGGGCCCGAGGCCGCCGCAGGCGAGCACCGCGTCGCTCCGTCCCAGCGCCACCCCGAGGGCGGCGGCGATGCGCCCGACGTTGTCGCCCACCGTGGTCCGGTGGTGGACGTCGATGCCGGCCCGGGCCAGGCGGGCCCCGATCCAGGCCGAGTTGGTGTCGACCACCTGGCCGAGCAGCAGCTCGGTCCCGATGGCGACCACCTCACACCGCAACCACCCGCCTCCCGCCGTCGGTGGCGGCCGGGGCGGCCGGGGCCGAGGAGCCGACGGTCGTGACCACCCCCGGCTAGGCCGCCGGGCCGGCCGGGCCGGCCGGTACGGCGGCCGCCACCAGGTCAGGCCCGAACGCCCCGGTCACGGTGACGGGGACGACCGAGCCCGGCCGCAGGTGGGCCGGGACGTGGACGACCCCGTCGATCTCGGGGGCCTCCCGGTGGGACCGACCCACGCCCGGCGCGTCGACCAGCACCTCGACCTCGGCCCCGATCAGGGCGTCACGGTGGGTGGCGGTGATGGCGTCCTGGCGCTCGGTCAGCTCGGCCAGGCGCTCGCCTACCAGGGGCGGGTCCACCACCCCGTCCAGCCCGGCGGCGTAGGTGCCCTCCTCGGCCGACCAGGGGAAGAAGCCGCACCAGTCGAGCCGGGCCTCCTCGAGGAAGCAGAGCAGCTGGTCGTGGTCGTCCTCGGTCTCGCCGGGGTAGCCGACGATGAAGTTGGAGCGGAAGGCGGCGTCGGACCGGCGGCCCCGGATGGCGGCGATGCGGGTGAGGAACCTGTCCCCGTCGCCCCAACGGCGCATGCGCCGCAGCAGCGGCCTCGACACGTGCTGGAGGGACAGGTCGAAGTAGGGCACCCCGGTGGCGCAGATGGCGTCCACCAGCTCATCGGTGAGGTCGGCGGGGTACAGGTACAGCAGCCGCACGCGCTCCACCCTCGTCGCCACCGCCTCCACCAGGGGGACGATGGCCCGCTGCCCGCGCCCCTGGTCCCGGCCGTAGGCGGCCAGGTCCTGGGCGACCAGCACCACCTCCCGGACCGCCAGCCGGTCGACCTCGTCCAGGACCTGGGGGAGGGTCCGGCTGCGCTGGGGCCCTCGGAAGGAGGGGATGGCGCAGAACCCGCACGCTCGGTCGCAGCCCTCGGCCACCTTCACGTAGGCCCAGGGCCTGGGGCTGGGCGGACGGGGGAGGTTGAGCAGGTCGAGGCGGGGGACCGGTCCGAAGGGCCGGCGACCGATCGTCACGGGGACGCCGATGCCCACCACGGCGTCGACCTCGGGCAGGGCCCGGGCCAGCTCGTCGCCGTAGCGCTCGGCCAGGCAGCCGGTGACCACGATCTCGGCCCCGTCCTTGCCGGCCTCGGCCAGGGCGAGGATGGTGTCGACCGACTCGGCCCGGGCCTCCTCGATGAAGGCGCAGGTGTTGACCACGACCAGGTCGGCCTCGGCCGAGTCGGACGCCCGGACCAAGCCGCGGGCGAGCAGGGACCCGGCCAGCTTGTCGGAGTCCACCTGGTTCTTCGGACAGCCCAGCGTCTCGACCCAGAACCTGCCCCTCATCGCCGCCAGGTTAGTCGTGGTCGCCGGGGGCGGCGCCGGGCGGGGACGGGCGCCCGGCGCTCGCCGCCCCGCACCATCCCCGCCCCGTTTTTGGGCGCTTCCGGGTTTTCCGTGGGTGATTTTGGGCAACGTGTGTTCGCTGGCGGCATGGTGAGGGGCGTCGCGACGATGTCGCTGTGCGCGATACCGAGCTTTACGGCTACCTGTTGGGTCTCGAGTCCCCCTGGGAGGTGAGACGGGTCGAGC